>NZ_JAGPXV010000156.1:0-10239 GCF_018070405.1 Micromonospora sp. D75 | reverse complement strand
CGCCGCTCGCCGCCGCCGGTGTCGCGCTCTGGGTGCTGCTGCCGTCCTACCCGGCGTTCGCCGTGGGTTTCCTGCTGTGGGGCGCCGGTGGCGCGCTGCGCTCGGGCGCGCTGGAGGCACTGGTCTTCACCGAGCTGGAGCGTCTCGGTGCGGCCGACAGGTACGCCCGGCTGATCGGCCGGGCCCGCACCGCCGAGGTGCTCGGCGCCGTCGGGTCCGGGGTGCTCGCCGGGCCGGCGTACGCGCTCGGCGGCTACCTCGCGGTCGGCGCGGCGAGCGTGGCGACCTGCCTGCTGGCGGCAGCCGTCGCGGCCCGCTTCCCGGAACACCGCCCACGATCGTCCGCGCCGGTTCCAGGTGGCGAGCCGGACGGGCCGCGCGCGAGTGCCGCGCCGGGTGACGACGAGCCCGGCTGGCTTAACAGCCTGTGCCTGGGCCTGCGCGAGGTGCGCGCCGACCGCCGCGTCCGGGCCGCCGTGCTGCTGGTCGCGGCGGTGACAGCGATCTGGGGTGGGCTGGACGAGTACACCGGGCTGCTGGCCGCCGACACCGGTATGGCCGAGGTGGGCGTACCGTTGCTGCTCCTGCTGGTCTGGGCCGGGATGACTGTGGGTGGGCTGCTCGCGCCGCTGGGCGAGCGGCTGTCCCACCGGGGGTACGCGGGCCTGCTGGTGTTCGCGGCGGGCGCGACGGCGGCCGGGGCGCTGCTGCGGCACCCGGCGGGGTTCGTGCTGCTGGCCGCCGCGTTCGCCGCGTTCCAGCTCGCCACAGTGCTCGCCGACGTGCGGCTGCAGGCCCGGATCGCCGGGTCGGCGCGAGCGACCGTCACGTCGCTGGCCGGGATGGCCACCGACCTGACCATCGTCGCCTTCTACGCCGGGTACGGGCTGCTCGCCGGCGCGGTCGGCAACCCGGCTGCCTTCGCGGTCGCGGTGCTGCCGTACCTGCTGGTGGCGCTGTGGCTGTTCACCGGTCGAGCATGAATCACCAGAAAAGGGACCAATGGTCGCGTTCGCGGCCTAGCGTGGGTCCGGAAAATCGGCGACCCCGGGGAGACGATCGCGGTGACGTTGGAAGCAGAGCGCACACTGCGCGACGAGGACCTGACCGGGCTGGCGGAGCTGGCCGCCCAACTCCGGGTGGACGCCATCCGGTGCAGCACGACGGCCGGCTCCGGGCACCCGACATCGAGTCTCTCCGCCGCCGACCTGCTCGCCGTGCTGGTCGCCCGGCACCTGCGCTACGACTGGTCCTACCCGGGCAACCCCGGCAACGACCACCTGATCCTCTCCAAGGGGCACGCCTCGCCGCTGCTGTACGCGGTGTTCCGGGCCACCGGCGCGATCAGCGAGCAGGAGCTGCTGGAGACGTACCGGCAGGCCGGGTCGCGCCTGCAGGGCCACCCCACGCCGGTGCTGCCCTGGGTCGACGTCGCCACCGGCTCACTCGGGCAGGGGCTGCCGGTCGGCGTCGGGGTGGCGCTCGCCGCCCAGTACCTCGACCGGTCACCCGCGCACGTCTGGGTGCTCTGCGGCGACAGCGAGACCGCCGAGGGATCGGTGTGGGAGGCGCTGGACAAGGCCGGGCACTACGGGCTGCGCAACCTCACCACGATCGTGGACGTCAACCGGTTCGGCCAGCGCGGCCCCACCGAGCTGGAGTGGGACCTGGACACCTACCGGCGTCGTGTCGAGGCGTTCGGCTGCCGGGCGATCGTCGTCGACGGCCACGACCTGGGCGCGATCGACGAGGCGTACGGGCAGGCACGCGAGGCCACCGGGCCGACGGTGGTGCTGGCCCGCACGGTCAAGGGCAAGGGCGTGCCGGAGGTCGAGAACGACCCGGCCTGGCACGGCAAGGCGTTCGACCCGGAACTGGCCGACCGGGCCGTACGGGCGCTCGGCGGCCCCCGCCGGATCCGGGTCGCCGGACCGAAACCTCCCGCCGCGCCGCGCACCGCCGCCGCCGAGCACCGGCAGCCGGAGCTGCCCCGGTACGAGCGCGGGACGAAGGTGGCCACCCGGAACGCGTACGGCGACGCGCTGCGCGCCCTCGGCGCCGCCCGGCCCGACGTGGTCGCGCTCGACGGAGAGGTCAGCGACTCCACCCGGGCGGAGAGCTTCGCCGCCGCGTACCCCGATCGGTTCTTCCAGATGTTCATCGCCGAGCAGCAGCTCGCCGCCGCGGCGGTGGGCCTGGCGGTACGCGGCTACCGGCCGTTCGCGGCGACGTTCGCCGCGTTCTGGTCCCGGGCGTACGACTTCATCCGGATGGCCGGGGTGTCCCGGGCCGACATCGCGCTGGTCGGCTCGCACGCCGGGGTCGAGATCGGCCCGGACGGCCCGTCCCAGATGGGGCTGGAGGACATCGCGGCGCTTCGCGCAGTGCCCGGCTCCACGGTGCTCAGCCCGGCCGACGCGGTCTCCTGCGCGGCGCTGGTCGCCCAGATGGCCGACCACCCGGGCATCACCTACCTGCGCACCACGCGCGGCAAGTACCCGGTGCTCTACGACGACGGCGAGCCGTTCCCGATCGGCGGCAGCCGAATGGTGCGCGACGGCGGCGACGTGGCGCTGCTCGGCACCGGCGTGACGGTGCACCTCTGCCTCACCGCCGCCGACGAACTGACCCGCGAGGGCATCGACGCGCGCGTGATCGACATGTACTCGATCAAGCCGGTGGACCGGCAGCGCCTCGCCGAGACCGTGGTGGAGACCGGCGGGCGGCTGGTGGTGGTCGAGGACCACTACCCGGAGGGCGGGCTGGGCTCAGCGGTGCTGGAGGCGCTCGCCGACCTGGGCGAACCGTCCCGGGTCAACCACCTGGCGGTACGCGGGCTGCCCGGCTCCGGCACCCCGGCCCAGCAGTTCGACCGGGCCGGCATCGGCGTCGGCGCGATCGTCTCGGCGGCGCGGGCCCTGGCCTGAACGCCTGGTCGCCGGGGCCAGGTCAGCGGCGGTGTTTGCCGAGGCCGGCGGCGGGTAGCCACGCTGCCGTTGCGACGGGAGGACAGACGATGGCCGAACCGGAGTTCTACGCGCGGGTGTCCGCCCGCGCCGGCGTACCGGTCGAGACGGCCCGCGCGCTGACCGAGGCGACGCTGCGCACGCTCGCCGAACGGATCAGCGGCGGCGAGGCCGACGACCTGTCCGCGCACGTCGCGCACGAGCTGCGTCCGTTGCTGGCGCGCGCCCGGGTCGAGGACCCGGAGGTCTTCGGGTACGACGAGTTCCTGCGCCGGGTCGCCGAGCGCTCCGGCGCGACCCCGTCCGACGCCGAGCGCGGCGCGCGGGCGGTGCTGCAGGCGCTGCACCGGGTGGTCGGGCCCGCCCAGTTCAACCGGGCGCTGTCCCAGCTGCCGCGCGAGATCGCCGAGCTGGCCCAGCCCGCCCCGCGCCCGGCCTAGGCGAAAGGAAGGGCCCCTTGTTAACGCCTCCGGTAGAGGAAGGGCCCCTTGTTAACACCCGCCGCCGCAGGCTGCGCGCGTCGGCGCCAGGGAGGCGTCACTCGGGCAGCGCGTCCAGGTAGACCCAGCGGCCGTCCTCGCGGGCGAAGCGGCTGTGCTCGGCCAGCACACCCGCCCGGCCACCCTCGCGGTAGTGCGCCCGGAACCGGACCGTGCCGGCGCTGTCGAACAGGCCGCCCTGACCGGTCTCCACAATCTCCAGCCGGGTCCAGCGCGTGCCCGGGTCCAGCTCCAGCCGCTCCGGCCGGGTGGTCGAGTGCCAGCTGTGCCGCAGGTAGGCGGCGTCGCCGAGCGCGAACGCGCTGAACCGGGACCGCATCAGCGCCTCCGCGGTCGCCGCCGTCGCCTCGCCCCGGTGGACCGGGGCGCAGCAGTCCGCGTACGGCCGGCCGGTGCCGCACGGGCATGTCGCCGTCCGTTCACCCCGTCTCGCCATGCCGCGATTCTCCCAAGCCTCGGAGAGGTGTTAACAAGGGGCCCTTCCTCTACCGGAGGCGTTAACAGGGGGCCCCTCCTTACACCTCAACCCAGTAGGCTTCCCGGACCATGAGCGTGAGTCCGACTCAGCGTGTCCTCGACCCCGATCAGGTCCGCCGATACCTCACCGCCTCGCTCGGGCCCGGCGTCGAGGTGGCCGACTGCGGCCCGCTGACCGGTGGCGGCTTCGCCGCCGTCTGGCAGGTACGCCTCACCGACGGCCGGGACGTGGTGCTCAAGGTCGGTCCGCCGCCGCACGTGCCGCTGCTGCGCTACGAGCGGGACATGGTCGGCGCGGAGGCGCACTACCTGCGCCTGGTGGCCGACCGCGCACCGGGGGTGCCGACGCCGGCGCTGCTGCACCACGGAACCGACCCCGAGCTGGGCGACTGGCTGATCATGGCGCGGCTACCAGGTCGTACCCTCTGGGACCTGAGCCAGGCCGGCGCGGAGGTCGGGCCGCTGCGCGAGGAGTTCGGCCGCGCGCTCGCCGCGCTGCACGCCGTCACCGGCGAGCGGTACGGCTACGACGGCGACCGGGCGCACGGGGCTACCTGGCGGGACGCGTACACGGCGATGGTGGACGACATGCTCGCCGACGCCGCCGACTGGGCGGTGCCGCTGCCGGTGCCGGCGTCCCGGATCCGGGAGCTGGTGGCGCGGCACGCGGCGGTGCTCGACGCGGTACGCCGCCCGGCGCTGCTGCACTTCGACGGCTGGGCCGGCAACGTGCTCGCCGTGGACGGGCCGGACGGCACACCCCGGCTCACCGGCCTGGTCGACGGCGAACGCTACCTGTGGGGCGATCCGCTGATGGACCTCGTGTCGCCGCTGCTGTTCCGCCGCGCCGAGGACGAGCCGGACGACCCGCTGGTGCGCGCCTACCGGGCGGCGGCGCCGTTCCCGCTCGACGCCGGGGCGCGGCGGCGGCTCGGGTTGTACCGGCTGTACCTCTACCTGCTGATGACTGTCGAGATGCCCAGCCGGAACATCACCGCCGACAACGACCCGGGCCGGGTGGCGCTGCTGGCCGAGCTGCTCGACGCCGAACTCGCCGACCTGGCCGGCTGAGCCTCACCGGGTCGCGGTGGCGAAGACGACGATGTTGTCCGGATAGCTGCCGGTGCGCGGGTCGAACCGCCCGCCACACGTGATCAGCCGCAGCCGTGCCGCCGCGTCGCCGCCGTAGACCCGCGCGGTGGGGAAGCGTTCCTTCGGGTACGCCCCGACGCCGTCCACGGTGAACGCCGCCGTCCGGCCGTCGGCGCGCAGCACCCGGATCGTGTCGCCGGGGCGCAGCCGGCCGAGGTCGAAGAAGACCGCCGGGCCGTGCTGCGAGTCGACGTGCCCGACCAGCACCGCGTTGCCGGCCTGGCCGGGGGCGGGACCGGGGTGGTACCAGCCGGTGACCTCCGGGCGTTCCAGCGGCGGCACCTCCAGCGCGCCGTCGGCGTCGGTGGCCACCGGCACGATCTCGGCGTCCACGCCGATGCGCGGGATGGTCACCCGCACCGGTGTGGCGCGGGGGAGCGCCGGGCCTGCCGTACCCGGTCGTTCGGTGGCGGGCGCGGCGGAGACGCCGGGCTGTGGCGGTGGCGTCGACGTGGTGCCGAGCCCGGCCGAGACCAGTCCGGTGCCGGTGGCGGCGGCGACGGTGACGGCGGTGACCACGACGGCGGTGCGCAACCGCGACCGGCGCTGCGACTCCGACAGCATCCCACCTCCGTCCGACAGGGACGTGCCGCCCGCGCCGGGTGCTCCGGCGCGGGCGGACCGCTCGACGATCCGGTCAGGCGACGGCGCCCGCGCGGCGTCGGCGGATGACCGCGTACGCGCCACCGGCGAGCGCCCCGGCGGCCAGCACGCCCCCGGCGACCAGCACCCCGGTGTCGCCGTCGCGCCCGCCGCCACCGGCCTGCGCGCCGCCGATCGGGGTGACGGTGAACGTGGCGCTGCCGCCGTCGCTGCCGTCGCCGCACGTGGTGGCGACGGTGTACGTGCCGAGCGTGAACCCGGCGGTGAACAGCTCGGCGCTCAGGCCACCGCCCGCGGCCGCAGTGGTGGACCGGACGTTCTGGTCCCGGTCCGGGCCGGTGACCCGGAAGATCGCGTCACCGGCGTTCGGGTTGCACGTGGTGGTCAGCACGACGGTGCCGCCGACCGGGGTGGCGGCGGGTGAGACTCTGGTGTCCGCCAGCGCGGCGGCCGGGAGCAGCAGTGCGCCGAGGCCCACGCCGAACGCCGCCGATCCGAGAAATGACTGTGCCTTCATCCGCGTCTTCCCTCACTTTTCGTCCGCTGTAGGCGTGGGACGTCGTTCGGGTGGCCAACTCCGTGACGAGCACCGGTGTGGCCAACACTAGGAGGGTTGCGGCGGTCACTGGGGGTAATTGAGAAATCTTCGTTGCCGTCCGGTGTGCTCCCTGCCGCCGTCGGAGGGTGGACATGCCGGGCCAGGCTGGACGGCGAGCCGTCCCGCTTCGCCGTGTCTGGGTCCGCTGTCCGTTTCGCGCCTACCGGACGGGCGGTTCCGGCCGGACCAGCCCGGTGTCGTACGCGAGCACCACCGCCTGGATCCGGTCGCGCAGGCCCAGCTTGGTGAGGATCGCCGAGACGTGTGTCTTCACGGTGGCGGTGCTCAGGTGCAGCCGGGCGGCGATCTCCGCATTGGACAGTGCCCGCGCGGTGAGCGTCAGCACCTCCCGTTCGCGGGCGGTCAGCACGGCGAGGGCGTCACCGGTGGGTGTGGGCGCGGGAAGCCGGTCGGCGTACCGGTCCAGCAGCCGCCGGGTCACCGTCGGCGCGAGCAGCGCCTCGCCCCGGGCCACCACGCGTACCGCCTCGGCGAGGTCGGCCGGGCGGGTGTCCTTGAGCAGGAACGCGCTGGCCCCGGCGCGCAGCGCGGCGTAGACGTGTTCGTCCAGGTCGAACGTGGTCAGCATGACCACCTTGGCCGGGTTGCCGGCGGCCACCAGGTCGCGGGTGGCGGCGATGCCGTCGCGGCGGGGCATCCGCACGTCCATCAGCACCACGTCCGGCCGCGTACGCGTCGCCACCGCGACCGCCTCGACCCCGTCGGCGGCCTCGCCGACCACGCTCAGGTCGGGCCGCGCGTCGAGGACTGTGCGCAGCCCGGCGCGGATCAGCTCCTGGTCGTCGGCGATGACCACCCGTACCGTCATCGGGCCGCCTCCACCGGCAGCCGGGCGTGGACCCGGAATCCGCCGGCCGGCAGCGGGCCGGCGTCCAGTGTGCCGCCGAGCAGCCGGGCCCGTTCCCGCATGCCGACGATGCCGCGCCCGGTGGTCGTGCCGGGGCGGCGGGCGGGCGCCGGGCCGTCGTTGACGACCTCCAGCCGCAGTACGCCGTCGCGGTAATCGACGTCCACGTCGGCGCGGGTGCCGTGACCGTGGCGCAGCGCGTTCGTCAGCGACTCCTGCACGATCCGGTACGCCGACAGCTGCACCCCGCCGGGCAGCGCCTCGCCGTCGCCGTCGCGCCGCAGCGTCACCCGCAGGCCCACCGCCCGTACCGCGTCGGCGAGCGCGTCGAGCTGCGCCAGTCCCGGCTGCGGTCCGTCCGGTTCGGACCCGTCGTCGAGGGCGAGCGCGTGCAGCATGGCCCGCAGCTCGGTCAGCGCCGACCGGGCCGCCGTGTCGATCGCGGCGAGCGCGGCGCGGGCCTGCTCCGGCTGCTCGTCGAACACGTCCTCGGCGGCGGCGGCCTGCACCGCGATGACCGCGACGTGGTGCGCCACCACGTCGTGCAGCTCCCGGGAGATCCGCTCCCGTTCGGCGGCGCGTACCTGCCGTTCGCGCTCGCCACGCCGCTGCGCCTGGCCCCGCTGCAACTCGCCGAGCGTCCAGCTCAGGCCCAGCGCGGTCACCGCCAGCAGCAGGTCCCGCCAGCCGCCGGTGACCAGCTTCCACGGCGTGGGCGCGAGCAGCAGCCCGAGCGCGACGAGCGAGTACCGGGGCGGGCGCAGCCGGGCCACGTACGCCATCGGCACCGCGACCAGGCCGAGCCAGCCGAGCTGCGGGCAGAGCGCCTCGAGGCCGACGCCGGCGAGCGCGGCGACGCCGAGGGCGTACCCCGGGTGGCGCCGGATCCACAGCAGACAGCCGGCCTGCGCGACGGCGAGGCCGACCGCGACGGCGGTCGCGCCGGTCGTGTCCGGGCCGGCGTCGGAGGCCAGCAGCGCGAGCAGGCACACGGCGAGGCTCACGGTGGCGATGCCGCCGTCGAGCAGCAGCAGGAGCCGGGACCGGGACGCGCACCTCATGTCCGGATGCTAGGCCGCGGGCGCACCGCTTCTCATCGGTCGCCAGACCGAGATCCGGGCCGGTGATCGGTCCGGCGACGGAGCCGGGAACCGCTCCGCGGCCCGATCCGCGCAGCGGCCCGCCGGACCTAGCGTCGGCGGCAGTCGTCCCGATGCCGAGGAGCTACCGATGGAAACCACGATTCCGACCGCCGCCACCCGCCCGACCCGCCGCCGGGTGCGGCTGCTGACGGTGCTCGCCGCCACCGTGGCCACGCTGCTGGGCTGGGTGGTCGCGGTGCCGCTGGCCGGGGTGGATCTGACCGCGCGCACCGGTTCGGACGTGCAGCGGGTGACGCCGGTGGCGGTGGCGGTGAGCACGCTGCTCGCCGGACTGTCCGGCTGGGCGCTGCTGGCCCTGCTGGAGCGGCTCACCGCCCGCGCCCGGACCGTCTGGACGGTGGTCGCGGGCCTGGTGCTGCTGGTGTCGCTGCTCGGTCCGCTAAGCGGGGGAGTGGGGGGCGCGGCGACGCTGACGCTGGTGGCGTATCACCTGGTCGCGGGCACGGTGCTGATCACCGGTCTGCGCCGCGGCGCCGCCGCCTGACGGGCCGGGCCGCCGCGACGGGGGCAGGCGGCCCGGCCTCCAGAACTAGCCTCCTAGGATGCCCTACGCGATGTGACGCTCGAAATTCCTCCGCCACCGATGTCGAGAACGGGCAGGCGGCTTCGTCCCCGGAGTGAACGCGGCCAGAATGGGTCGCACCCTCCATGAGGAGACACAGATGAAGTACCTGCTCCTGAAGCACTACCGCGGCGGTCCGACCCCGGTCACCGACATGCCGATGATCGACAAGTGGACGCCGGAGGAGATCTCCGCGCATGTGAACTACATGCAGGAGTTCGCGGCCCGGCTGCAGGAGAGCGGCGAGTACGTCGACGGCCAGGCGCTCGCCCCGGAGGGCACGTTCGTCCGCTACGACGGCGAGGGCCGACCGCCGGTGACCGACGGCCCGTTCGCCGAGACGAAGGACCTGATCGCCGGCTGGATGGTGATCGACGTGGACAGCTACGAGCGTGCCCTCGAACTGGCCGCCGAGCTGTCGGCCGCGCCGGGGCAGGGCGGCAAGCCGATCCACGAGTGGCTGGAGCTGCGCCCGTTCCTGACCGCGCCGCCGACCATCACCGAGTGATCCGTCCGATGGACGAGGTCGCGCTCCGCAGCCTCATCCCGGGCGTGCTCGGTGTCCTCGTCCGCCGCGGAGCAGACTTCGCGGCGGCCGAGGACGCGGTGCAGGACGCGCTGATCGAGGCGTTGCGTGTCTGGCCGGCCGACCCGCCCCGCGACCCGTTGGGCTGGTTGGTGACCGTGGCGTGGCGCCGGTTCCTGGACGCGGTCCGCGCCGACGCCGCCCGGCGCCGACGGGAGGACCTGATCGAGGAGGAGCCGCCGCCCGGCCCGGTGCCCGCCGTGGACGACACGCTGCGGCTCTACTTCCTCTGCGCGCATCCGTCGCTGAGCCCGTCGTCGGCCGTCGCGTTGACGCTGCGCGCCGTCGGCGGGCTCACCACCCGGCAGATCGCGCAGGCGTACCTGGTGCCGGAGGCCACCATGGCGCAGCGGATCAGCCGGGCCAAGCGCACCGTCTCCGGGGTTCGCCTCGACCAGCCCGGTGACGTCGCCACCGTGCTGCGCGTGCTGTACCTGGTGTTCAACGAGGGCTACTCCGGCGACGTGGACCTGGCCGCCGAGGCGATCCGGCTCACCCGCCAACTCGCCGCCGCGATCGACCATCCCGAGGTGGCCGGGCTGCTCGCGCTCATGCTGCTGCACCACGCCCGCCGGGCCGGCCGGACCGCGCCCGACGGCAGCCTGGTGCCGCTGGCCGAGCAGGACCGCAGCCGGTGGGACACCACGCTGATCGCCGAGGGCGTGGGCATCCTGCAGACCGCGCTGTCCCGCGACCGGCTCGGCGAGTTCCAGGCCCAGGCCGCGATCGCGGCACTGCACGCGGACGCGCCCACCGCCGCGGAG
>NZ_JAGPXV010001226.1:0-382 GCF_018070405.1 Micromonospora sp. D75 | reverse complement strand
GTCAACGGCCGGCTGGAGCCGGTGGCCGCCTACACCGAGACCGCCGACATCCGCTCCGGCCCGAAGGTGACGCTCCAGCGCGTCAACGAGCTGCTGCACAAGGCCAAGGTGGACGGCGCGTACGAGCGGCTCGACGCGGTCGGCATCGGCGTACCGGGGCCGGTGAGCTTCCGCGACGGCGTGCCGGTCTCCCCGCCGATCATGCCGGGGTGGGACCGGTTCCCGGTCCGCGAGCTGCTGACCCGGGAGCACGGCTGCCCGGCGGTGGTGGACAACGACGTCAACATCATGGCGATCGGGGAGCGGCACGGCGGCGTGGCCCACTCGGTCGACGACTTCCTGTTCATCAAGATCGGCACCGGCATCGGCTGTGGCATCTACC
>NZ_JAGPXV010001225.1:0-383 GCF_018070405.1 Micromonospora sp. D75 | reverse complement strand
CCGGCGGCACCGGCGCGCTCGGCGCGGAGGTGGCCCGCTGGCTGGCCGCCCGGGGCGCCGAGCACCTGATGCTCGTCAGCCGCCGCGGCGCGGACGCCCTCGGCGCCACGGCACTCGTCCGTGAGCTGACCGGGGCGGGCACCCGGGTGACCGTCGCGGCCTGCGACGTGGCCGACCGGGCCGCGCTGGCCAAGCTGCTCGACGAGGTGCCCGCCGACGCGCCGCTGACCACCGTCGTGCACGCCGCCGGCGTGCTGGAGGACGGGGTGCTCGACGGGCTCACCCCCGACCGGCTCGCCACCGTCCTGCGACCCAAGGTGCTCGGCGCCCTGCACCTGCACGAGCTCACCCTCGGGCGGGAACTGCGCGCGTTCGTGCTGTTC
>NZ_JAGPXV010000155.1:0-10251 GCF_018070405.1 Micromonospora sp. D75 | reverse complement strand
CCACGATGGCCGGCAGCGCGGCCGGCGCGATCACGTACCGGTAGAGGTTGAGCCCCCGGGCGCCGAGGTTGCGGCCGGCGCGGACCAGCAGCGGCGGCACGTAGTCCACGCCGTGGATGACGCCGTTGGCGACCGACGGCGCGGCGCCGAGCACCACCACGAAGAAGATCGCCTGCTCGCTGAGCTGGAACAGCAGGATGGCCAGCGGGAACCAGGCGATCGACGGCATGGTCTGCAACGCGGTGATCATCGAGCCGAGCGCGGCCCGGAGCACCTTGACCCGGGCCACGCCGAGGCCGAGCAGCAGGCCGACCGCGACCGCGGCGGCGAACCCGACCGCCGCCCGCCGGGCCGTGGTGGCCAGGCCCTCCCAGAGCGCCGAGCTGAGCAGGTACTCCCCGAGGTCGCCGAAGACCACGGCCGGGCCGGGCAGCGCCCACGGCTCCTTCCACCCGGACCAGACCACCGCCTGCCAGATCGCCACCGCGAGCGCGAGCGCGGCGAGCTTGGGCCAGGTGGCCGACCACAGGCGGCGTACCCGGGACGGGCCCTTCTCCCGGCCGGCGATCTCCAGCGCGTCGAGCCCGGAGATCTCCGCGTCGGCCCGCGCCGACGCGGACAGGGTGTCACTGGCCATGCCGGCCCACCTCCTTGCGCAGCCGGTCGGTGACCTCGGCGGCGATGGCCGAGACCTCCGGCGAGTCGATCCGCCGGGGGCGCGGCACGGCGACCTCGGTGGAGTAGATGATCCGGCCGGGCCGGCTGGAGAGCAGCACGATGCGGTCGGCGAGCCGGGCCGCCTCGCGGACGTTGTGCGTGACGAACAGGACGGTGAGCTTGCGCTCGGTCCAGATCCGCTCCAGCTCGTCGTGCAGGATGTCGCGGGTCATCGCGTCCAGCGCGCCGAACGGCTCGTCCATCAGCAGCACCGGCGTCTCCAGCGCGAGCGTGCGGGCCAGCGCGACGCGCTGCCGCATGCCGCCGGAGAGCTGGTGCGGGCGCTTGCGGCCGAACTCCGACAGGTGGACCGTGCGCAGCAGCTCGGCCACCCGCTCCTTGCGCTGGTCGCGGGGGAGACCGCGCAGCTTCAGCGGCACCTCGACGTTGCCCTCGACGGTGAGCCAGGGGAACAGCGCCGGCTCCTGGAACATGAGCCCCGGGTTGACGCCCTCGCCCAGCTCGATGGTGCCGCCGCTGGCCCGGTCCAGGCCGGCGACCAGGTTGAGCAGCGTGCTCTTGCCGCAGCCGGACGCGCCGACCATGCAGACGAACTCGCCGGGCGCGATGTCCAGGGATAGTCCGTCCAGCGCCAGGACGGCCTGGTCGCCCTGGCCGTACACCTTTGTGACGCCGCGCAGCGCGACCGAGCCGGTCGCGCTGCGCGGGGTCGTGGTCGTCGACGTCACGGCTGGCTGACCTCGGCCTTGCCCTGCGCCTTGAGGACCTCGTTGAGGTACTTGAGGTCGTACAGGCCGTTCAGGTCGACCGGCTGGGTCAGCCCGACCGCGACGGCGTGGTCCAGGCCGGTCTTCAGCGAGGCCGGGATCGGGTCGTTTGTGAACTCCAGCGTCGGCCAGGCCTGCTTGATCAGCTTGAGGTCCAGCGGCTTGCCGGTGATCTTGCCGATGTGGTCGGAGATGGCCTGCTGCGCCTCGTCCGGCTTGGTGTTGACGAACTCGTTCGCCGCGACCTGGCCCTCGACCAGCTTCTTCACCACGTCCGGGTGCGCCTTGAGGAACTTGGTGCTGACCAGCAGGTTGGTGATGACGAACTTCTTGTCCGGCCAGAGGTCACGCTCGTCGACGAGCACCTTGCCACCGGCGTTGACCAGCCGGGAGACGAACGGCTCGGGCACCCATGCGCCGTCGATGGCGCCGCTGCCGAACGTCTCGATCGTCTGCGCGTTCTCCTGCGGCACGATCTTGACGTCGCCGCCGCCCTCCTTGGTGGTCTCCAGGCCCTTCTCCTTGAGCCAGAAGCGCAGCGCCACGTCCTGGGTGTTGCCGAGCTGCGGAGTGGCGATCTTCTTGCCGCGCAGCTGCTCCACCGAGGTGATGCCGGGCTTGACCACGAGCGCGACGCCGCCGGACGCCGCGCCGGAGATGACCCGGACCGCCTCGCCCTTGGACTTGGAGAAGGCGTTCACCGTCGGGTTCGGGCCGATGTACGTGGCGTCGAGCGCGCCGGAGAAGACCGCCTCGATGGCGGCCGGGCCGGCGTTGAAGGTCTTGGTGTCCAGCTCGACGTCGCTGCCGAGTTTCTCCTTGAAGATCCCCTTCTCCACGCCGACCACGGCCGGGGCGTGCGTGATGTTGGGGAAGTAGCCCAGGCGCAGCGTGACCGGGCCGGACCCGCCGGCGGCGTCGCTGTCCTCGCCGCAGGCGGCGGTGGTGCCGAGCGTGGCCGCGCCGACCGCGGCCAGGGTCGCCAGGGTGACCAGGCGGCGCAGGGGAAGCCCTCTCATCGAATGTCCAATCCGCAGTATTCCTATTTAGTTGGTAGGAAGAGTGGGGCAAGTGGCCGCCGGCGTCAAGACCCGTCCCGCAACAGTCCACCGTTCGGCCAGGGCACACCGGCGATAGAGCCGGTACGGAAGCGCTAATGTCGATCTCGTGTCCACGCGGAGAGCGAAGATCCCAGCGACGAAGTACCCGGCCGAACGGTTCACCCTCGACAACGGCCTGCGTGTGGTGCTCACGCCGGACCGCAGCGCCCCGGTCATCGGGGTGGCTGTGGTCTACGACGTCGGCATCCGCTCCGAGCCGGAGGGACGCACCGGCTTCGCCCACCTCTTCGAGCACCTGATGTTCCAGGGGTCGGAGAACCTGGAGAAGCTGGCCCACTTCCGGCACGTCCAGGGCGCCGGCGGGACGTTCAACGGCTCCACCCACCTGGACTACACCGACTACTTCGAGACGCTGCCCGCCAACGCCCTGGAACGCGCGCTGTTCCTGGAGGCCGACCGGATGCGCGGCCCCCGGCTGACCGAGGAGAACCTGCGCAACCAGGTCGACGTGGTCAAGGAGGAGATCCGGGTCAACGTGCTGAACCGGCCGTACGGCGGGTTCCCCTGGCTGACGCTGCCCCCGGTGATGTTCGACACCTTCCCCAACGCGCACGACGGCTACGGCTCCTTCGACGACCTGGAGTCGGCGACAGTGGCCGACGCCGCCGACTTCTTCCGCCGCTACTACGCCAGCGGCAACGCCGTACTGGCGGTCAGCGGCGACATCGACGTGGCCGAGGCGACCACGCTCATCGAACGGCACTTCGGCGACGTGCCGGCCCGTCCCGCCCCGCAGCGGCCCGACTTCGCCGAGCCCGACCTGACCACCGAGCGGCGCAGCACGTACACCGACGCGCTGGCCCCGCTGCCGGCGGTGGCCGGCGCGTGGCGCGTGCCCGACCCGGTCGACGACTTCGCCGGCTACCTGCCCTACGTGGTGCTGGCCGAGGTGCTCACCGACGGCGACGCGTCCCGGCTGGTCGAGCGGCTGGTGCAGCGCGACCGGTCGGTCACCAGCCTCGGCGGGTACGTCGGTTTCATGGGCGACCCGTTCGACGTGCGCGACCCCACCGCGCTGCTGCTCCAGGCGCACCTGCCGCCCGGCGGCGACGTGGACAAGGTGCTGCGCACCATCGACGAGGAACTGGACCGGCTGGCGACCGACGGGCTGACCGACGGAGAGCTGGCGCGCACCCAGGCCCGGATGGCCACCCACCTGCTGCGCGACACCGACGCGGTGCTCGGCCGGGCGCTGCGGATGGCCGTGCTGGAACAGCAGCGCGGCGAGCCGGGCCTGCTCAACGAGCTGCCCCGGCTGGTCGGCGCGGTGACCGAGGACCAGGTCCGCGCCGCCGCCGCCACCCTGCGGCCCGAGCGCCGCGCGTCCGTCGAGGTCGTCGCCGGAGGAGCCCGATGACTGCTACTACTGTCCGGCCGCTGCCGGCGCTGCGCCCGAACCGCCGCCTCAAGGTGCCCAAGCAGGCCGAGCGCACGCTGCGCAACGGCCTCACCGTGATCGCGGTACGCCGCTCCGCCGTACCGCTGGTCGAGCTGCGACTGTGGATGCCGTTCGGGCGCACGCACCTGGCCCGCGGCGCGATGCTGGCGCAGACCATGCTCGCCGGCACGCAGGCGCACAGCGCCACCGAGATCGCCGCCGAGCTGCAGAAGGTCGGCGGCGGACTGACCGCCGGGCTCGACCCGGACCGCTTGATGCTCTCCGGCGCGGGCCTGGTCACCGGCCTGGACCGGATGCTGGAACTGCTCGCCGAGGTGCTCACCGGCGCCAACTACCCGGCCGACTGGGTGGAGACCGAACGGGACCGGCTGGTCGACCGCATCCAGGTCGCCCAGAGCCAGCCCTCGCACCTGGCCCGAACCGCGCTGCTCAAGCGGGTGTACGGCCGCCACCCGTACGCCGTGCAGACCCCCGACCCCGACCAGGTCCGGGCGGTCCGGCCGGCCGCGTTGCGCCGGCTGCACGCCGAGCGGGTACACCCGGCCGGTGCGGTGCTCGTGCTCGTCGGCGACGTGGCGCCGGAGCGGGCGCTGGACGCGGCCGAGCAGGCGCTCGCCGGCTGGCGCGGCGACGGCCACGTCGCCGAACTGCCGCCCGCGCCGCCGCTGGAACCCGGGCCGCTGCTGCTCGTCGACCGGCCCGGCTCGGTGCAGTCCTCGGTACGCCTCGCGCTGCCCGCGGTGCCGCGCACCCACCCGGACCACGCCGCGCTGCAACTGGCGAACCTCATTTTCGGTGGCTACTTCTCCTCCCGCTGGGTGGAGAACATCCGCGAGGACAAGGGCTACACGTACGGGCCGCACTCGCTCGTCGAGCACTCGGTGGCCGGTTCGGTGCTCATCGCCGGCGCCGAGGTGGCCACCGAGGTGACAGCGGCGGCGCTGGTGGAGACGAACTACGAGCTGGGCCGGCTCGCCACGGTGCCGCCGAAGGTCGACGAGCTGGAGCAGGCCCGCCAGTACGCGCTCGGCACGCTCCAGCTCGGCATGTCGACCCAGGCCGGGCTCGCGTCGCTGACCAGCGCGTACGCCGGCAACGGGCTGCGGCTGGACTTCCTCGCCGAGCACGCAGCCCGGCTCGCCGCCGCGACTGTGGACGACGTGGCCGAGGTGGCCGCCCGCTACCTGGCGCCGGCCCGCGCGGTCACCGTCGTGCTCGGCGACGCCGAACGGGTGGCCGACTCGCTCGCCGCGCTGACACCGGTGCGTACGGAATCCGCGTGAGCGGCGAGCCCGCGCCGCCGCTGGCCCGGTCCACGCTCGACCGGGCCGCCCACCGGCGTACCGACCCGGCCTGGCTGGCCGAGGCGTGGGAGCGGGCGCGGGTGCTGGTGCTCGACTCCACCGCCGAGGGGCGTGCCCTGGTCCGGGGCGTGGCGAGCCCACCCGAACTGGTCCTGGTCGGCCCCGGCGACCTGCCCGAGGTGCCCCGGTCGGTGCCGATGTTCCTCGGCGTCGAGCCGGACGGCGTGCCGGTCTTCGCGGTCGACGGGCCGCTGCCGGCGCTGCCGGAGACCCGCCCGGCGCACCTGCGCGAGGTCGGCCATCTGATGACCGACCGGGACGCGGGCCTGTTCACCACCGCGCTGGCGCTGCTCAACTGGCACCTGCGGCACGGCTACTCGTCCACGACCGGGAAGGCGACGCAGGCCGACGAGGCCGGCTGGTCACGGATCGACCCGGGCGGCGACCGGGTCTGGCCGCGTACCGACCCGGCCATGATCGTGCTGGTGCACGACGGCATGGACGGCGCGGACGGCCGCTGCCTGCTCGGCAACAACG
Source organism: Micromonospora sp. D75 (assembly GCF_018070405.1). NCBI lineage: Bacteria > Bacillati > Actinomycetota > Actinomycetes > Micromonosporales > Micromonosporaceae > Micromonospora > Micromonospora sp. D75. The sequence continues at coordinate 4,445 of NZ_JAGPXV010000155.1, read as the reverse complement.
CGGCCTGGCCGCGCACCCCGGGACAGCGCCGCTACTCCTGCCTGGCCGGATACGTCGAGCCCGGCGAGTCGGCCGAGGCCGCCGTGCTCCGCGAGGTCCGCGAGGAGGTAGGCGTCCCGGTCGAGGAGATCGCGTACGTGGGCAGCCAGTCCTGGCCGTTCCCCGGCTCGCTGATGCTCGGATTCCTGGCCCGCGCCGACGCCGACGCGCCGATCCGGGTCGACCTGGCCGAGATCGCGCACGCGCGCTGGTTCACCCGCCGGGAGATCGGGGCCGCGCTGGCCGGCGAGCCGGTGCCGGTGGGCGGGGGAGACCGGCTGATCCTGCCGCCGCCGTCGTCGATCGCGCTGTTCCTGGTGCACCGCTGGCTCGACGGCCACTGCTGACCCGCCCTGGTTCCGCCCGCCCGCCCGTCGGGTTGGGGCGTTTCGGCTGGCGGGCGCAGGGCCGGGCGGGCACGGTCCCGGCCCGGACCGTCGTTGCCGCGACGGTCGCGGGCCGGGAACACGGGCCGTCGTGGCCGGGTGAGGCGATGATCGGCGGGGGAAGCCGGTCCGGCCACGACGGACGTCAGCGTCCGGTCATCCACCGTGCCAGCGGTACGGCTGCCCCGGTGCGGGCTCCTCGATGGGCAGCACCTTGACCCGGTGCCGGCCGGCGCGTACCGCCCCGACGGCGGACAGCGCTCGGGCGAGCAGGAGCGCGGCGTCCCGGTCCTCGGCGTGGACGACCTGGCGGCGGGGTTCCGGCGTGCTCGTCTCGTCCCGCAGGCGGCCCCCACCGGCCCAGGCGGCGGCGATGTCGGCGTCGGCGGCGGTACGGATCTCGGTGCGGACGATCAGGAACCGCATGGTGTCCCCCGGAGAGTGGACGGTTACCCGCTGGAACTTCCACGTCACTCCCGCGTCATGTTACGCCGATGTGTCCTCCCGACAAGTGGAACGCGCCACCTCGACCGATCGGGGGATGCCAGGTCAGCACCGTTGTCGGGGCCGGACACGCGAGGGGGCCGCCGGCGTGACGCCGACGGCCCCGAACGTTCGCCGGATCAGTCCAGATCGAACTGACCGTTCTTCGCTCCGGCGAGGAAGCCGAGCCAGCCGGCCCGGTCGAACAGCAGGACCGGCCCGCTCGGGTCCTTGCTGTCCCGCAGCGCCATGGTCGCCGGCCCGGTGCCGAGCGGCGCGACCTCCACGCAGTTGGAGGTCTGGCTGCGGGTGCTCTTGCGCCAGGCGGCGCCCACGAGCTGTCCCGAGAGGGCGGTCGTGCTGGTACGGATCTTGTTCATGGTGCTTGCTCCTGGTGAGGTGCTCCGATGGGACCGAGCGACGCCGGAGCGCGGGCGGTGTCCCTACCGGATCACCGCTCCGTGGTGAGGCGCCCCGAGTCCCGGCGGCGCTGGGTCGGCGCCGTTGCCGGCCCGTACACCGCCGTGGACTCGACTGCCGTGCCGGTCAGCCGTCCTGTCGCCTCGATCAACCAGGAGAGGGTGTCCGATGCGGAGAGTGCCGACGAGCATAGCCACTCGAACACCACTTTATAGCGATTTAGGGTGTTCACCTCGGTCGACATGACGTCGGTGAACCCACCTTCGATGGCCAATGTCTCCGGATCGAGCGGATCGGCGAACCGGTAGACCGAGAACGCGGTCGGCGGAAGGTACCAGTCGCCGACCCGGGTGTCCCGCAACAGCAGCAGCAACGTCACGTTCGGGAGCAGGGCCATCTCGCACAGGTGGACGAGCTGATCGTGCAGCACCTCCGGCGGGCCGGCCCGCCGGCCGAGGGCGGCCTCCTCCAGCACGGCCGTGTACCGGGGCACGTCGGGGGAGCGGGTCAGCAGCGACTGGCGGGCCTGCCGCGCGCGTACCTCGGTCTCCGGGTCCTCGTGCTCCTGGTCGCCGGCCTGGGCGGCGACCTGCGCGGCCGACATGATCCGGTGCCGGGCGTACCCCGGCGTCTGCAGCAGCCCCGGGACCAGCACCGGGTTGTACTCGGAGATCTCCGCGCAGCCGGCCTCCAGCTCGGCGAAGGCGCGCTGCTGCTGGGTCATCACCGGGAAGTTGCGCAGCCAGCCGCGCATGTCGCCGGCCTCGTGGGTGATGCCGGTCAGCTCCGCGCGCTGCTCCTCGTCGGCGCCGTAGAGCGTCAACAGCACGTCCACGTCGTCCGGGTCAGGCCGGCTGCGGCCGTTCTCCAGGCGGGACAACTTGGATGCGGAGGCCCAGCCGATCCGCTCGATGACCTGGTCACCGGTCAGACCGGCCTGTTCGCGGAGCCGGCGCAGCTCGATGCCGAGTCGACGGCGGCGCAGAATCGGGCCTGGTACGGCAGGAGGCACGGCGTCCTCTTTCCCGTCGACCGTCGCAGGACGCGACGGTAACTGTATGAAATTCGCCCCCCACGGTCAGTATGGACGTCGCGACCGGCGTCGGAGGTTCCGGCACGGGCGTGTCACGAGACAAAAAGAGGACTGTGGAGGGTGTCTTCACCAGCGCCCACCCCCGACGCGCCCCTGGTGGCGCACCCCTGCCGGAGGCAACCCGATGCGCACCGTCCTGCGCCGCCCCGACTTCCGTCTCCTCTTCGCCGCAGTGGTGGCGAGCATGGCGGCGGAGTCGGTGCTGCTGCTCGCCCTGGCCGTCTGGGTCAAGGATCTGACCGGGTCGGACAGCATGGCGGGGGCGACCATCTTCGCGGTCATCGCACCGATGGCCCTCGCCCCGCTCGTCGGCTGGGTGGTCGACCGCTACCGCCGGAAACCCTTCTTCATCGCCGCCAACCTGGTCGCCGCGGCGCTGCTCAGTCCGCTGCTCACGGTCCGGGACCGCTCCGACGTCTGGGTGATCTACGTGGTCGCGGCGTTCTACGGACTGTCGTACATCACCCTCGCCGCCGTGCTCAACGGACTGATCCGGCATCTGGTTCCGGCCGAGTCGCTGGCCGACGCGAACGGACTGCTGCAAACGGTCCGGCAGGGCCTGCGGCTGATCGGGCCGCTCGCCGGGGCGGGCGTCTACGCCGCCGTCGGCGGCTGGCTGCTCGCCGTCCTGGCCATGACCGGATTCCTGGTGGCCGCGGCGGTGGTCGGCCGGCTGCGGGCGCAGGAGCGGGAACCGTCCCGGTCCAGCCGCCGCGGGCCGTCCGAGCTGAGCGCCGGGCTGCGCCACCTGACCGGCGAGCCGGCGCTGCGCCGGGCGCTGCTCGGGTACGGGCTCGGCTCGCTGGTGATGGGCTTCACCGAGTCGCTGATCTTCGCGTACGTCGACCTGGGTCTGCGCCGCGAGGCCGCGTTCGTCGGCGTGCTGGTCATGGTGCAGGGCGTCGGCGGCCTGGTCGGCGGCCTGTTCTCGGCCGCCGTGGTCCGCCGGTACGGCGAAGTCGGGGCGCTGGCCGCCGGGGTGACGTTCTTCGGACCGGCCGCGCTGGCGCTCGCGTACCCCCGGTTGTGGCTCGGGGTGGTGGCGCTGCTGCTGGCCGGCCTGTCGCTGCCGCTGACCATGGTGGGGTTGAACACGCTGATCCAGCGGCGGACGCCGCCGCGGCTGCTCGGCCGGGTCACCGCGGCGTCGGAGGCCCTGGTCAGCGGTCCGCAGGCGCTCTCCATCGGCACCGGCGCGCTGCTCGTCGGGGTGTTCGACTACCGGCTGCTGTTCGCAGTGGTCGGGGCGGTCACCACGGCGGCCGGTCTCTACCTGTGGCGGGGCCGCGGGCTGAGCGCGCCGGTCGCCGGGCCGGTGCGGATTCCGGGGCCCCGGAAGCCGGCCGACGACGGCGTGCTCAGTCGGGGCGGCTCCTGAACGACGGCGAGCGGCCGTACCGGGTCGGGTACGGCCGCTCGCAGTGTCGCGGGAGATCAGCCGGGCAGCGCGGCCAGGTGCTGCTTGACCTGGTTGATCGAGGGGTTGGTCAGGGCGCTGCCGTCGGCGAAGCGCAGCGTCGGGACGGTCTGGTTGCCGCCGTTGACGCTCATCACGAAGTCCGCGGCCGCGGGGTCCTGCTCGATGTCGACCACCTCGTACGCGATGCCCTCCCGGTCGAGCTGCGACTTCAGCCGGTGGCAGTAGCCGCACCACGGGGTGGAATACATCGTCAGCATGGTCTGGTCCTCCAAGGGGTGGCTCGCGCCCGGTCCGATCAGGCCAGGCTAACCGCTGCAACGTCACACGATGCTGGGATGATTCCCTGCTGTGGGCGTTCACTCAGGTGCGGAACGGGTGCTGGCCGGGCTGGATCCGGAGCAGCGGTCCGCGGTGACCGCCCCGGCCGGGCCGGTCTGCATCCTGGCCGGCGCCGGCACCGGCAAGACGCGGGCGGTGACGTCGCGGATCGCGTACCGGGCGCTGACCGGCGACATCGCCGGCCGGCACGTGCTGGCGGTCACGTTCACCGCCCGCGCCGCGGCCGAGATGCGCAGCCGCCTCACCGTGCTCGGCGTGCAGGGGG
>NZ_JAGPXV010001224.1:0-386 GCF_018070405.1 Micromonospora sp. D75 | reverse complement strand
ACCACGAAGGCGGCGTGTCGGCCGGCGCGCCGGCCGGTGAGTCGGCCCGCCGGGCCCGGCAGGCCCGCGCCGGCCGGGGCGCGCTGGCCCGGCTGGCCGCCGAGAACCGCGCCGACCTGCAGATCGTCGAGGCGCCCACGTCGGCGCCGATCGAGGACCGCCCGGCCCTGCCCGGCGACGAGGTGGAGGCGGCGCTGCGCTACGGCTGGCGGCTCGCCGAGCAGGCCGCCGACGCGGGGGTGCAGTTGCTGGTGCTCGCCGCGTGCGGTGCGGGCGCCGAGGCCGCCGCCGCGGCGGTGCTCGCGGCCACCGCGGGCGCGGAGCCGCCCACCGTGCTCGGCCGCGTGATCACCGAGCAGGGCGAGATCGACGACACCGCCTGGATG
>NZ_JAGPXV010001223.1:0-387 GCF_018070405.1 Micromonospora sp. D75 | reverse complement strand
GCGAGGACGCCGGCGTTCCACACTCCGAGGACCACCGCCTCCCGTTCCAGGAGATTGCCGCTGCGGACCCCGAACACGATGAGCACGAAGTAGCCGACCGCCAGCCCCGCCACGACCATGGAGCCGGAGGTGGCCAGGTCCAGCGAGTACGGGCGCCGCCACACCGTCATGCCGCCAGGGTGACCGATCGTGTCCAGCGGTTCAGCGCGGCGTCAGCGCCCGGCTACCGGTACTGTGCGATCTGGATCAGGTTGCCGCAGGTGTCGTCGAACACCGCGGTGGTCACCGGGCCCATGTCGACCGGCTCCTGGGTGAACAGCACGCCGAGGCCCCGCAGCCGCTCGTGCTCGGCGGCCACGTCGTCCACCGCGAACTGCGTCAGCGGGA
>NZ_JAGPXV010000154.1:0-10284 GCF_018070405.1 Micromonospora sp. D75 | reverse complement strand
AACCCGGCCCCCCCACGCCGTGCGCCGTCGATCAGCTGCCGAAGAAGACCTCGGCCTCGGCGTACCGCTCCAGCGGCACGGTCTTCAGCTCGCGGGTGGCGTCGGCCAGCGGGACCCGGACGATGTCAGTGCTCTGCATCGCGACCATCTTGCCCCAGTCGCCCTCGTTCGCGGCGTCGATCGCGTGGAGGCCGAGCCGGGTGGCGAGCACCCGGTCGAACGCGGTCGGCGTGCCGCCGCGCTGGATGTGGCCGAGCACCACGGTGCGGGCCTCCTTGCCGGTCTTCGCCTCCAGCTGCTCGGCGAGCCACTGGCCGATGCCGCCCAGGCGGACGTGGCCGAACGCGTCCAGCTCCTGGTTGTGCAGCACCATCTGGCCGTCCAGCGGCTGGGCGCCCTCGGCGACCACGACGATCGGGGCGTACTGGTGCTGGAAGCGCTTCTCGACGTAGCCGGCGACCTGCTCGACGTCGAACTGCCGCTCCGGCAGCAGGATCACGTTGGCGCCACCGGCGAGGCCGGCGTGCAGCGCGATCCAGCCGGCGTGCCGGCCCATGACCTCGACCACGAGCGTGCGGTGGTGGCTCTCCGCGGTGGTGTGCAGGCGGTCGATCGCCTCCATCGCGATGTTCACCGCGGTGTCGAAGCCGAACGTGTAGTCGGTGGCGCCCAGGTCGTTGTCGATCGTCTTCGGCACGCCGATGACGTGGACGCCCAGCTCGTGCAGCTTGGTGGCGACGCCGAGCGTGTCCTCGCCGCCGATCGCGATCAGCGCGTCCACGCCCTGGGCGGCCAGGTTCTCCTTGATCCGCTCCACGCCGTTCTCGATCTTGAACGGGTTGGTGCGGGACGAGCCGAGGATGGTGCCGCCGCGGGGCAGGATGCCGCGCACCTCGGGGATGCCCAGCGGCTTGGTCAGGCCCTCGAGCGGGCCCTTCCAGCCGTCCCGGAAGCCCACGAACTCGTGACCGTAGGTGGCGACGCCCTTGCGGACCACCGCCCGAATCACCGCGTTGAGACCTGGGCAGTCGCCGCCGCCGGTGAGCACGCCGATACGCATGATCTGCTCATCCTCCTGGAGCATCAGGTGAAGCCCGGATAAGCCCCAGGATATGTGTCAGATCAGACCATCGGCGCCGTTGCCGGCCCGGGGCGGGCCGTCAGTGCGCACTGTAGTCGCCACAGGTGTACGCCGACACCGCACCCCGGGCCGTTCCGGACGACGGACGGCCCTACCCGTCAGTAGCTGACCTCGTGGTTCTCCCCCGCCTTCGGCGGCTTGCCGGTCACCGCCGCCCTGGCGAACCCGAGCAGGTTCACCACTGTGCTGCCGGGCGAGTCCCAGTACTCCGCCGAGCCGGCGTGCACCTTGATCAACGTGATCCCCGGCGTGTCCAGACCGTCCGGGAACCACACCTTGAGCAGCGGGTTCCACAGCTCCTTCGCCCGCTCGGGGTCCCACTCCTCGGTGGCGGTGCCGGCCACCGACACCCAGGCGTGGTGGCGCTGGTCGGAGAAACCGACGTTCACCTGGGGGTTGACCCGGATCTGCCGCACCTTCGCCGAGTCGGCGTATGCGAAGAACCACAGGTCCCCGTCGAACTCCGCCTCCTGCAGCCCCATCGGGCGGCTGACCAGACGACCGTCCACGCCGGTGGTGGTGAGCAGGCAGATCCGGGCGTCCCGGATCAGCTCGGTGACCCGGCGGCGGGCGTCCGCGGCGCTTGTCGGCTCATGGCTCATGGGGCACTCCTGTCTCGGATCGGCGTAGATGCCGCTCCCGTGCCCTGGGCGGAACCGGTCAAACCTCCCGCGCCGTCATCGCCCGCCACCGTGCCAGGTTGTGCCGGGCGTCGACGAGCGCGTCGTGCCGGTCCGCCTCGGCGTCCGGCAGCCGGGGACGCCCCCGGTCGTCCCAGAGCTGGCGCAGCTCCTTGGTGAACCGGGGGATCTCCCGGGGCAGCGCCGGCATCGCGCCCCAGAGCTGGGCCAGCACGACGTGGTCGTACGCGGCGTACCAGGCCCACAGCTCCAGCTGCTCGCCCGGCCGGTCCCGCACCGGCTCCAGCAGGAAGTCGTGCAGGTCGTCGCGGATGCGCGCGCGCGAGCGCCAGGCCCGGTCGGCCGGCGAGGGGAGCTTGTCCAGCACGTTGCGCCGCACCCAGGGCACCGCCCGGGAGTCGTCGAACTCGGTGGAGACCGCGTAGAACTCGCGGCCGTACTCGTCGACGACGCCGATCGACACCAGGTCGACGATCCGGCCGTCCTCGATGAATTCGCAGTCGTAGAAATAGCGGTAGACCATCGCCCTCATCCTCGCCCATCACCGCCGGGGACCGCCCGCCGGGGCGTCCGCCGAGGTCGGCGGCGTGCCGGACACGGCCGGGCCATGGTCACGGAAGTGTCTCCGGGGGTGTACAGCACGCGACGGGACCGTCATGATCTGATGTGTACCGCCGTCGGGCGCCGAACCGGTTGAGCTGCCTTCGTACCGGGACTGACAGCTTCACCCGGTGTGCGAGTCGTGACTTCTGACCGGGGAGGGGTTGAGCCGTGGAGTCTCGCCTGCCGGAGCCGGGTGACGCGCTCACGGGCGTGGAGATGTTCGCCGGGCTCGAGCCGGAGGTGCGGCAGCGGGTCATCGCCGCGGCCGTACCGCGCACCTACCGCAAGGGGCAGCTGCTCTTCGTCGAGAACGACCCCGGCGAGTCGCTGATCGTCCTGCGCCGCGGCGCGGTCGCGGTGTTCCGTACCGCGCCGACCGGCGAGCGCGCGGTGCTGTCGGTGATCCGACCCCCGGACGTGCTCGGCGAGGTGTCCCTGTTGGACGCCTCCACCCGGTCCGCCTCGGCCGAGGCGATCGAGGACTGCGCCGCGCTGGCGCTGTCCCGGCCCGCCTTCATGGAGCTGGTGCACTCCAACCCGCGCATCCTGGACGCGGTGATGCGCTCGCTCGGCCAGCTGATCCGCCGGCTCACCGAGCAGAACGCCGACCACGTCTTCCTCGACCTGCCCGGCCGAGTGGCCAAGACGCTGGTCCGGCTGGCCGGCGAGAGCCAGGCCCCGATGATCACCATCGAGCTGAACCAGAGCCAGCTCGCCGAGATGGCCGGCGGCTCGCGGCAGAGCGTCAACCAGGCCATCGGCTCGTTCGCCAGCCGGGGCTGGCTGCGTACCGAAGGGCGCCGCATCGTGGTCACCGACGTGGCCGCGCTGCGCCGCCGGGCCGGCATGAACGACCGCTGAGCGACGACGACGCGGGGGCCGGCGGTCGTCCCGCCGGCCCCCGCGTCGTCGTGGTCGGACCGTCAGTCCTTGTCGCTGTCGGCCGGGGGCGCGCTCGGGCCCGGGCCGATCTTCGAGGGGTCGGTCTTCTTCGGCGGGGTCGTCGTGGTGGTCGTGGTCTCGGTCGATCCGCTACCCGCGGGCTGCTCCACCATTCCTTTTTCCTCCAGTTCGGCGAGGGTTACGGCGTCCACGTCGACCGTGTCGCCGACGGCCCACACCGTCCCCCGTGGATCGGTCCATGAGGCGGACAGCCGGACGTGCACGGCAATCTCCCTGTCGACGGGACTTCCTGCTAGGGGAGACTAGACCCGGCCGAACAGCCGTGACGTCCCGCCGACCCGTCGGGTACCCGACTGCGGCGGCCGCGCGGGACACTGGGGACCTCACGCGTACGGAGCCGGACATCGACCTCACCTGTGGACACTGCGCCCGGACCGCCGGGCCGGACGACCGTTTCTGCGGCGGGTGCGGCCGTCCGCTGGCGGCGTCCTGCCCGGGCTGCGGGCACGCCAACGACACCGGCGCGAACTTCTGCACCAACTGCGGTCAGCCGCTGCGCGACCACGCGGTGGCGGTACAGGAGGACCGCCGGCAGGTCAGCGTGCTCTTCATCGACATCGTCGACTTCACCACGTACGCCGAGCGGGCCGATCCGGAGCAGGCACGCAGCCTGCAACAGGTCTACTTCGCCACGGTGCGCCGGCTGGTGCACCAGTACGGCGGCGTGGTGGAGAAGTACATCGGCGACGCCGTCATGGCGCTGTTCGGCGCGCCGGTGGCCACCGACAACGACGCGCTGCGCTGCGTACGCGCCGGGCTGGAGCTGCAGCGCAGCCTGGCCCGCCAGCCGGCCGGGCCGCACCCGCCGCTGGGTTTCCGGGTCGGCATCGCCACCGGCGAGGCCCTCGTCGACCTGGCCGCGGCGCGCGACGGCGGCCAGGCGTTCGTCACCGGCGACGTGGTGAACACCGCCAGCCGGTTGCAGGCGCTCGCCCCGGTCGGCGGCGTGGTGGTCGACGAGAGCACGTGGGCGGCCACCCGGCGCGAGATGGAGTACGCGGACCAGCCGCCGGTGACGTTGCGCGGCCGGTCCACGGTGAGCCGGATCTGGCTGGCCGTGCGGGCACGGCCCCGGCGCGACGGGCAGACCGCCGAGCTGACCCCGATGGTCGACCGGGACCACGAGCGGGGCCTGCTGGTCAGCGCGTTGCACCGCACGCTGACCGAGCGCACCTCGCAGTTGCTCACCGTCTTCGGCCCGGCCGGGGTGGGCAAGAGCCGGCTGCTGCGCGAGCTGGCCCGGCACGCCGCCAGCCTGCCCGGCGCCCGGGTCACCTGGCTGACCGGCCAGTGCCCGCCGTTCGGCGAGAACGTCACCTACGCCGCGCTCGCCGACATCGTCCGCAGCTGGGCCGGGCTGACCGGCGCCGACGACCCGGCCACCGTCCGGGACCGGCTGCGCGAGCGGCTGGGCCGCCTCGCCGAGCCGCACGCGGTACGGCTGGCCGAGGCGCTGGGCCCGCTCGTCGGCGTCTCCGGCGAACGGCTCACCTCGGCCGAGACCGAGGCGGCGTGGCGGCGCTTCCTGCTCGCCCTGGCCGCGACCGGCCCCACGGTGCTCGTCTTCGAGGACATGCACTGGGCCGACGAGGCGATGCTGTCCTTCGTCGAGCAGCTCGGCGCGGCGGCGCGCAACGTGCCGCTGCTCGTCGTCGCGACCGCCCGGCCGGAGCTGCGCGAGCGGCACCCGGCCTGGACCGGCACGATCAGCGGGGCGATGTCCATCTCGGTGCCGCCGATGCACGACGGGGACATCGACACGCTCTACTCGCTGCTGCTCGGCCAGGCCACGCTGCCGCAGGACGCGCGGGCGCCGCTGATCGAGTTCGCCGACGGCAACCCGCTCTACGCCCAGGAGTACGCGCGGATGCTGCTCGACGGCGGGCTCGCCGAGCGGACCGCCGGGCTCGCGCTCGTCGACCCGGCCGGGGTCGCCGGGATGCCGCGTACCGTGCAGGCGGTCATCGCCAACCGGCTGGACCTGCTCGACCCGGCCGACCGCGCGGTGCTCCAGGCCGCCTCGGTGGTGGGCGTGCAGTTCTGGGCGGCGCCGGTGGCGCTGGCGCTCGGCCGCCCGACGGAGTGGGTCGAGCGCGCGCTGCACCACCTCCAGCGCCGGGACCTGGTCTACGAGCTGCCCGTCTCGACCATGCCCGGCCAGGCCGAGTACCGGTTCCGGCACGTGCTGGTCCGGGACGTCTGCTACCAGCGGCTGCCCCGGGCCGAGCGGGTCGCCCGGCACCAGCGCACCGCCGACTGGCTGGAGCAGCTCGCCGACGGCCGGCAGCACGACCGGGCCGAGGTGCTGGCCAACCACAGGTGGGCGGCGCACGAGATCGCCCGTACCGTCGGGCTGGACCAGGCCCCGCACGCCGCCGCGACCCGGTCCGCGCTGCACCGGGCCGCCCGCCGGGCGTACGAGCTGCACGCGCTGGAGACCGCTGCCACGCTCGTGGAGCGCGCGCTGAGCGTGGAGTGCGGACCGGACCCGGCGCTGGAGCTGTTCCAGGCCGAGCTGGCGTTCTACCGGGACCGCGACGGGTTCCTCGACGGCGGCGGGACCGCGCTGCTCACCACGCTGGCCGGCCGGCTGGCCGACGCCGGTGACCGGCCCGGCGCGGCGAAGGCGTGGCGGCTGCTGGCCACGGCGGCCTTCGCCCGGGCCGACCGCTCGGAGCTGATGCGCTGCCTGGATCAGGCGATCGGGCTGCACGCCACGCTGCCGGACAGCGAGGACAAGGTGGGCGTGCTGCTGGAGCTGGCCCGGGCGCACATGCTGGACGCGGAGACCGAGCCGGCGTGCGTGGCCGCGCGCAGCGCCGCCGAGCTGGCCGAGCGGCTGGGGCTGCCCGAGGCGCGGGCGAACGCGCGCATCACGCTCGCCGTGGTCCGCTACCAGGCCGGCGCCGAGGAGGCGTACGCGGAGCTGGCCGAGGTGACCGAGGAGTGCCGGGTGGAGCGGCTGACCAGCCGCCGCCGCGCGGTGCACAACCTGGCCTGGGTGCTGCAGGAGGAGGGCGACCTGACCGGCTCGGCCCGGCTGGTCGACGAGCAGCGGTCCCTGGACCTGGCCGGCGAGCACGCGCTGACGGTGAGCTTCAGCGACCAGTGGGCCCAGTCGTACTACAGCGGGGACTGGACGGCGGCGCTGCGGATGGCCGAGGGGTCGACGCGACGCCCGACCGACGAGTGGGACCTGCACATCGTGGCCGTGTCCGGCTGGATCCGGGCGCTCGGCGACGACCCGGCCGGCCCGGGCGCCGGCGAGGACCTGGTGGACCAGGCGCTCGTCGCGGCCCGGCGCAGCGGCTTCCAGCGCGTGCTGCGCTCCACGCTGGCGCACGCCGCGCTCTGCCGCGCCGTGCAGGGCCGCCGGGACGAGGCGATGGCGCTGCTCACCGAGCTGGACGAGGACTGGCGGCAGACCAAGATGATCCCGTTCGCCGAGTGGGTGCCGGCGGTCGGTCACGTCGCCGCGCTGCTCGGCGGCGACGCCGCGGAGCTGGTGCGCGACCTGCTGGCCCACGCGCCACGGGTGACCCGCTGGGCGCGGGCGGCCGGGAGGTCGGCCGAGGCGGCGCTGGCCCGGCGGGCCGGGGACGCCGCGCGGGCGGGCCGGCTGCTCACCACCGCCGCCGAGGGGTACGCGGAGATGACCGACGTGACCGACCAGATGATCGCGTCCGCGCTGGCGGTCGGGCCGTTGACCGAGGCGGACCCGCCGGCCGCGGCGGCGACGCTGGCCCGGGTACGCGCGTTCGCCGACCGGCACGCCGCGGGCGGGCTGCTGCGGATCGCCGGGGCGGGCTGAGGGTCAGGCCGGTACCGGCTGGCGCGCCCCGGCGCCCTTGGCCTTCTGCGCGTACGTGTCGACGTACTCGCGGCCGGACAGCTCCATCAGCTCGTACATGATCTCGTCGGTGACGGCCCGTTCGACGAACCGGTCACCGGCCATCCCGGCGTAGCGGGAGAAGTCCAGCGGCGGCCCGAACCGGATCCGCACCCGGCCCAGGTTGGGGATGATCTGGCCGGTCGGCTGGATGGCGTCGGAGTTGAGCATGGCCATCGGGACCACCGGGGCGTCGCTCTCCAGCGCCAGCCGCGCCACCCCGGTCTTGCCCCGGTAGAGCCGGCCGTCCGGCGACCGGGTGCCCTCCGGGTAGATGCCGGCGATGCCGCCGGCCCGCAGCACCGACAGCTGGGTGTCGAGGGCGGCACGGGCGGCCCGGCCGCCGGAGCGGTCGACCGGGATGGTGCCGGAGCCGACGAAGAACATCTTGGTGAGCCAGCCCTTGAGGCCCCTACCCGTGAAGTATTCGGCTTTGGCGATGAATGTGACTTTTCGCTTGACGATCAACGGAGTGAAGATCGAATCCGAGAAGGAGAGGTGGTTGCTGGCGAGGATCACCGGCCCGGTGTCCGGCACGTGCTCCAGTCCCTCGACCTGCGGGCGGAAGATCAGCCTCAGCAGCGGGCCGAGGATGATGTACTTCAGCAGCCAGTACAGCACCGGCGTCCTTCCCGTGTCGGTGGCGGCGGGCGGGTCGCCGCGTGGCCCCGGAGGCGCCGTCGGCGCCCGGAGGAGTCCGGGAAGAGGGTACGAACGACGAGCGGCACGCCACAACGCACTCCCGGAACCGGGTGCCGACGTGTCACGATTCAGGGCACGGGCAGGGATCGGCGAAGGGGGTGTCCGGTGTCAGGGGGCGGGCCCCGTCGGGGACGGCGGGACAACGGGCTCGACGCGGCCGAGTACGCGGTCGCGGGCGACGTCGATCCACGCGTCGGCGAGCACCTGCTCGACGTGCTCGCCGCCGGTGGCATCGCGGCCTACCTCCAGCCCTCGGCCGACCTGAACCCGGTGACCCGCACCACCACCGTCCCGGCCCGCCCGGTCGACCGGCTCTACGTCGACAGGTCGCACCTGACCACCGCCCGGGACTACCTCACCCAGCTCGCCGACGAGGGCGGCGGCGAGCAGCCGCGCGCCGACGAGCCGGACATCGAGGCCGAGTGGGCGAAGATCGTCGCCGGGTTCCACACCGCGCCGAGCGCCGGCAGCCACCCCTGGCCCGCGGCAGAGGACGTGGACGACCCACCCCCGCCGGGCGCCGCCGCCGGCAGCCGCCCCGAGGAGCCGGCCGGGCCGACCGCCACCGACGTGCGCCGGCTGCCGTACGCGGCCGACATCTCCGGCGTCTCGCTGAGCCGGGACCGGCACGACGAGCCCTCGCTGCTGGACGGCCTGGACACGTTCGGCGCCAACCTGCCCGACGAGGCGTCGGACGAGGAGCACTACACCCCGCCCCCGCCGCCGCCGCTGCCCCGCTTCTCCAAGTACGCGGTGCTCGGCGTGGCCTGCATCGTGCTCGGCTTCCTGCTGTTCCTGTCCCCCACCGTGGTGTCGCTGGTCGACCCGTCGGTGGTGACGCTGCTCGGCTTCTCCGGCATCCTGGCCGGTTTCGTGATGCTGATCTGGCGGCTGCGTCCCGGCGACCGGGACGACCACGACCCGGACGACGGCGCGGTCGTCTGAGGTCGCGCCGTCCGGCTCTGCCCGGATGGCGGGACGCCGCTCGCCCCTGGGCCGGGACGTAACAAGCGTGTAACTTACAGTCAGTAGGAATAGGCTGAACGTCACGTCCCGCACCGGCTGTCCGGCTTGCGTCTCTTCCGGGTCGCCGGTCCCCTGCTGAGCGGAATGCCCGATGCGACAGAGCCCCCTGGTGGTGGTGGCCAACCGCCTCCCCATCGACGACAGTGTGGCGCCCGACGGCGCCTTCGAGTGGCGCCGCAGCCCCGGCGGCCTGGTGAGCGCCCTGCACCCGCTGCTGCGGCAGACGCCCGCCACCTGGGTCGGCTGGGCCGGCGGCACCGGTCCCGCCCCCGCGCTGCCGGACGTGGACGGCGTCCGGATGCACACCGTCCCGTTGAGCGCCGAGGACTTCCGCGACCACTACGAGGGCTTCGCCAACGCCACCCTCTGGCCGCTCTACCACGACGCCGTCGAGCAGCCGGAGTACCACCGCCGGTGGTGGGAGGCGTACCAGCGGGTCAACCAGCGCTTCGCCGAGGCGGCGGCCGAGACGGCCGAGCCCGGCGGCCTGGTCTGGGTGCAGGACTACCACCTCCAGCTGGTGCCCGGCCTGCTCCGCGACCTGCGGCCGGACCTGCGGATCGGCTTCTTCCTGCACGTGCCGTTCCCGCCGCCGGAGCTGTTCATGCAGTTGCCGCGCCGCGCCGAGCTGCTGCGCGGCATGCTCGGCGCCGACCTGATCGGCTTCCAGCGGGCCCAGGCCGCGCACAACTTCGCCCAGCTCGCCACCAAGGTGCTCGGCCTGCCCGCCACCGACCGGCGGATCGGCGTCGACGGCCGGGTGGTGCGCATCGGCGCCTTTCCGGTCGCCATCGACACCGCCGAGATGTCCGCGCTCGCGGCCCGCCCGGAGGTGGCCGAGCGGGCCCGCCGGCTGCGGCAGGACCTGGGCCAGCCGGAGCAGGTGATCCTCAGCGTCGACCGGATGGACTACACGAAGGGCATCGAGCAGCGGCTCAAGGCGTACCGCGAGCTGCTCGCCAGCGGCGACATCAAGGTCCGCGACACCGTGCTGGTGCAGGTGGCGGTGCCCAGCCGCGACCGGGTGGCGCAGTACCAGATCCTGCGGGACCGGGTGGAGCACCAGGTCGGGCGGATCAACGGCGAGTTCGGCCGGGTCGGCGAGCCGGCGATCCACTACCTCTCCCAGCCGTTCGACCGGGCCGAGCTGGTCGCGCTCTACCGCGTCGCGGACGTGATGGCGGTGACGCCGCTGCGCGACGGGATGAACCTGGTCGCGAAGGAGTACGTGGCGGCCCGGGTCGACGGCACCGGCGCGCTGCTGCTCAGCGAGTTCGCCGGCGCCGCCTCCGAGCTGGAGCAGGCGTACCTGGTCAACC
>NZ_JAGPXV010001222.1:0-393 GCF_018070405.1 Micromonospora sp. D75 | reverse complement strand
CCGGCGACATGACCGACTGGGGCAGCGAGCCGGAGGCGTCCTTCGTCGGCTCGATCGGCCTGCTCAAGAAGCCGTACGTGTTCATCCGCGGCAACCACGACTCGCCGCGCACCGCCGCCGCGGTGGCCCAGCAGCCGAACGCGATTGTGCTGAACAACTCGATCACGACGGTGGGCGGGCTGACCATCGCCGGCATCGGCGACCCCCGCTTCACTCCGGACAAGGAGACCTCACCGGCCGGCAGCGGCCTCACCGCCGCCGTCGCCGACCAGGTGATCGGCGCCGGCGAACAGCTCGCCGCGACGGTCGAGAAGTCGCCGCGCAAGGTCGACATCGCGCTGGTGCACGATCCCGCCTCGGCCGGCCCGCTCTCCGGCACCTGCCCGCTGGTGC
>NZ_JAGPXV010000153.1:0-10285 GCF_018070405.1 Micromonospora sp. D75 | reverse complement strand
CATGACCACGACGCACGCCGGACCCGTGACCGTCGCCGTGTCCCGGCGCGCCGACCCCGCGCGTACCGACGAGGTGGTGGCGTGGATGCGGGCCGGTACGGCGCTCGCGGAGAGCTTCCCGGGCTTCCTCGGCGCCGGTTTCGTCCGCAGCGCCCCCGGTTCCGGCGAGTGGCACGTGATGTACCGCTTCGCCGACGCGGACACGCTGCGCGGCTGGGAGGACTCGCCGCAGCGGCGCTGGTGGCTCAGCTCGGCGCAGGGCATCGTCGAGCACACCCGGGTCGAGCGGCGCACCGGCATCGAGGGCTGGTTCGACCCGCCGGTGGACCACGTGGTCGAGACGTTCGGCGAGCCGGAGCCGGCCGCGCCGCCGCGCTGGAAGCAGGCGGTCACGATCTGGCTGGCGTTCTTCCCGCTCAGCCTGGCCGCCACGCTGCTGACCGCCCGGTTCCTCGCCGACGTGCCGCTGGCCGGGCGGACGCTGCTGATGACGCTCGTGCTCACCCCGCTGATGACCTACCTGGTGCTGCCCCGGATCACCCGCCTGCTGCACCGGTGGCTGCACGGCCGGCCGGCGCCGACCCGACAGATGTGAACGACAGTGGTCTATGCCTGATAGCCGACAGAACCACTTCCGGGACCCCGCCGGGGCATAGGGTCGACGCGCCCGTTGCCGCCGCCCGACGGGGGAACCCATGCCTCGACGCTGGATCGCCGCACTGGCCTGCCTGGCGGCGCTCGTCGCGCTCGCCTGTGACGGCTCCGGCGAGGCGTCGCCCCGGCCCTCCGGCACACCCCGCCCCGGCGAGCCCCGGGTCCTCACGGCGCTCGGGGACTCGGTCAGCACCGGCTACGGCTCCTGCCTGGTGCTGGTGAGCTGCGAACGCAACTCCTGGTCGACCGGGGACGGCCTGCGGGTGGAGAGCGTCTACCGGCGGCTGCGCGCCGACGCGCCGGGGCTGCGGGCGTACAACCGGGCCGCGCCCGGGGCCCGCGCGTCCGCGCTGACCGGCCAGGCCCGGTCGGCGGTACGCGACAAGGCCGACCTGGTCACCGTGCTGATCGGCGCGAACGACGCCTGCCGGGGCGACGTCGACGACATGACGCCCGTCGCCACGTTCCGCGATCAGGTCGACGCGGCGCTCGGCGTGTTGCGCGAGGGCCGGCCGAAGGCCCGGGTGCTGATGGTCAGCATCCCGGACCTGCACCGGCTCTGGCAGATCGGGCACACCGAGCCCCGCGCCGTGCGGGCCTGGTCGCGTGGCGTCTGCCCGGCGCTGCTCGCAGACGCCACGTCGACCGCGCCCGCCGCGGTGGCCCGCCGGGCCCGCGTCCGGGACCGGATCGAGGCGTACGACGGACAACTGCGCGCCGCCTGCCGGGCGTACGGGTCACGCTGCCGCTGGGACGGCGGCGCGGTGCACCGTCACCGCTTCACGCTGGACCAGGTGAACGCGCTGGACTGGTTCCACCCGAACGCGGCCGGGCAGGGCCGGCTGGCCGAGGTGGCCTGGAACTCGTCCGGCTGGGCGAGCTGACCGGCGCGGGCCGGACGGACGGACCCAGGGCCGAGGAGGGTCAGGGCTGACGCGGGCCGGGAAGCGGCCGGGGACCACCGGCCCGGTAGAGGGCGCGCGTACGGTCGGCCAGTTCCTTCGTGGCCGACGAGTTGGCCCAGGTGCCGAGCACGATCGCGGCGCCCGGCACGACCTTGGCGAACATCCGCTTGGCGGCGCGTACCCCGGCCATCCGGGCCAGCCGGACACCGAGCTGGAGCATCACCCGGCCCAGCGCCCGATCGGCGGCGGAGCCGAACAACGCGCCGGCCCGCTCCCGGCCGGCGGCCACCCCGAGCGCCAGGCGGGCGGTCTGGGCGGCCTTGTGCACCCGCTGGAGCACCAGCAGATCGGTGGCCCGGTCGACGTGCGTCGGGTCGGCGCCGTACGCGGCCGCCACGTGCAGCACCAGCCGGGCCTGGGTCCAGGCCAGCACGCCCACGTCGATCACCGCGCCGGGCAGCCCGGCGGCGCCGGAGACCGCGCCGGAGAGCCGGGCGTGGTTGACGAACTTGCGGACCGCCTGGTCCGCCAGCTGCTCGGGCGGCGCGTCCGGCCGCAGGGCGCGTTCCCGGGCCGCCCACTGCGCGGCCTCCGGCCCGAGCCGGCGTACGGCGGGTCCGCCCGCATCCGGTCCCAGAGCTGGGCCGGTGGCGCCGCGGGCGCGGCCCCCGGGGGGGCGGGGGGGGCGGGGACGGCGTCGGGCTCCCCGACGGGGGCGGGGTCGGTCACGAAGGGCTCCGGGGGCTCGTGCGGCGGGGGTGACGCGGGTCAGCGCCGGCGCGACTGCAGCCGGGTCGCGATCTGCCGCAGCCGGGCCTGGTTCTCCGGCTTGGACATCTCACGCCGGCCGCGGTCGACCAACTGCTGGCCCCGCGGCGACCGCAGGAAGGCGGTGATCCGTTGCATCAGCGACATGGTGTCCTCCGTCCCGCGGTCCCCTTCATGTGTACCTGGGACCGGCAAGCCCCGTGATACCCGAATCGACCCTTCGGCAACCACTCGTCCGGCTCAGCCCAGGATCTCGGCCACCACCTCGCCGGCCCGCCACTCGTGCTGGGCGTACGCGTCCGGGAACGCCGAGATCTGCACCGCCTGGGCGGCCACCGACAGCGGCAGGTCCTGCCAGCCGGGGATCTCCTCCAACGCGGACAGGAACGCCTTCGTCGCGTACTCCGGGTCCATGAGCTGCTCGACGGTGCCCCAGCCGCTGCTCGGCCGCTGCTGGAACAGCCCGACCGAGTCGTGGTCCCAGCCGATGGCCTGGTGCGGGTAGTTCTGCGACTCGGGCAGCACGCCGCTGGCGTAGTTGAGCAGCGTGCTCTCCTGCATCGCGGTCGCCACCGCGATGACCAGGGCCCGGCGCGGCACGCCCATCTCCTTGCCGGCCTGCACGATCTTCTTGGCGTTGTTCATCTGGGTCCGGTCCAGGCCGGCGACCGGGACGATCTGCCGGACCGTCTTCGTCGGCTTCGGCTTGGGCTTGGCGGTCGCCTTCGGGCTCGCCGTCGCGGACGGGGCGGCGGTGGTCGGCGCGGTGGTCGGGCGGGCGCTCGCGCGGGAGGCGACGTCGGCCTCCGCGCGCTCGGCGACCTCCGCCGAGGGCGCCGGGGCGGCGGCGCGCTCCGGCGCGCCGAAGCCGGCCTGGCTGACGCCGACCAGGCCGAGGCAGCAGGCCGCGCCGGTGGCGACCGCGAGCCTGGTCCGGCCGGGCCGGGGGTTCATGGGGGCCCAGAAGCGGGTACGCCGGAAGAGTCCCTGGAGCCTCGTCGAACGGTTGGTGGAGGGGGTATCGTCCGAACGGTCAGCCGGGCGGCCGGGGCCGAACGGGTCGTCGAGGGTGCCGTCGCTACGCATCCGACGAGGCTAGGCAGGGCAAACCGGGATCACCCAGGCCTGTCGAGTGGCCCTCGCCACACTTCGGCCGACCCGGGCCGGACACTCGCGGCCTGCCGCGCCCAGCCGACGACAGACCTCGGGAACCCGGCGAATCACCCGCCGGCCACGCGCCGAAACTCTCCCGGCACGAACCTCGTAGATGTCCCGGTCCCGCCCGGTGATCGACTAACTCGTCCGTTCGGACGATCCGGATGTCGGCCGCCGGACCGGGGCGTAGCCGAATCGTGATCACCATCCGGGCATCAGAGGTGTCCGTAACGGAATGGACCACACCCCCCGGTACGTTTGCCGAACCGGGGAGACCGCACGTTCGGCGCTCCCCCGTACGCGTCGACAGGGAGGACCCCACCGGTGCTCGATCCACACGAGCTCTACGAACTCACCGACGAGCTGCCCGAGCTCGGCCAGCCGGTGCTGATCCAGGCGCTCACCGGCTTCGTCGACGCCGGCAACGCCACCCGGCTCGCCCGGGAACAGCTGCTCACCTCGCTCGACGCCCGGACGATCGCCCGCTTCGACGTCGACCAGATCTTCGACTACCGCTCGCGCCGCCCGGTGATGACGTTCGTCGAGGACCACTGGGCCGACTACGACGCCCCGGCGCTGGAGCTGCACCTCCTGCGCGACGACGACGAGACCCCGTTCCTGCTGCTCACCGGCCCCGAGCCGGACCTGCAGTGGGAGCGTTTCGTGGCCGCCGTCGCCGGCCTCTGCGCCCGCCTCGACGTCCGGCTCACCGTCGGGCTCAACTCGATCCCGATGGCGGTGCCGCACACCCGGCCCAGCGGCGTCACCGCGCACGCCACGCGCAAGGACCTGATCGCCGGCCACGAGCCGTGGCTGCAGAAGGTGCAGGTGCCGGCCAGCGTCGGTCACCTGCTCGAGTACCGCCTCGGCGAGCAGGGCCGCGACGCCCTCGGGTTCGCCGCGCACGTGCCGCACTACGTGGCCCAGGCCGAGTACCCGGCCGCCGCCGAGGCGCTGCTGTCCGCCGTGTCCCGCAGCACCGGCCTGCTGCTGCCGGTCGAGGACCTGCGCACCGCCGCCGAGGCGGTCCGGGTGGAGATCGACCGCCAGGTCACCCAGACCGAGGAGGCGGCCACGCTGGTGCAGGCGCTGGAGGAGCAGTACGACGCGTTCGCCCGCGGCCGGGGCGAGAAGAGCCTGCTCGCCGGCGAGACCGGTCCGCTGCCCACGGCCGACGAGCTCGGTGCCGAGCTGGAGCGCTTCCTGGCCGAGCAGACCCGCCCCGGCGACACCCCGGAGCGCTGAGGCGGCGGGACGGGCGGCGATGCGGCAGGCTGGGGCCATGCGCCTGGCGACCTGGAACGTCAACTCGGTGAAGGCCCGCCTGCCCCGGCTGCTCGACTGGCTGGCCACCACGAAACCCGACGTCGTGTGCCTGCAGGAGACCAAGTGCCCGGACGGGGCGTTCCCGGTCGCCGAGGTGGGCGAGCTGGGCTACGAGGTGGCCAGCCACAGCGACGGCCGGTGGAACGGCGTCGCCGTCCTGTCCCGGGTCGGGCTCGCCGACGTGGCGGTCGGCTTCCCGGGCGAGCCCGGCTTCCCCGAGCCCGAGGCCCGCGCCATCTCGGCCACCTGCGACGGGCTGCGGGTCTGGTCGGTGTACGTGCCGAACGGCCGCACGCCGGACGACCCGCACTACGCGTACAAGCTGGCCTGGTTCGCGGCGCTGCGCGACGCCCTGGAACCGGAGGTCGCCGGGCCCCTGCCGGTGGCCGTCTGCGGCGACTTCAACGTCGCGCCCACCGACGCCGACGTCTGGGACCCCGCGCTGTTCGCCACCTCCACCCACGTCACCCCGGCCGAACGGGTCGCCCTGGCCGCGCTGCGTGACCTCGGGCTGGAGGACGTGGTGCCGACGCCGATGAAGGGGCCGCACCCGTTCACGTACTGGGACTACCGGGCCGGGATGTTCCACCAGAACAAGGGCATGCGGATCGACCTGGTGTACGCGAGCGCGCCGTTCGCCCGCGCGGTCCGCTCCGCGTACGTGGATCGGGAGGCCCGCAAGGGCAAGGGTCCCTCGGACCACGCCCCGGTGGTGGTCGACGCCGACCTGACGCCGGCCGTCGAGACGTTCTGAGTCCGAGGCTCGTTAGGGTGGACGTATGGCAGTCGTGAAGATCAACGCGATCGACGTCCCGCCCGGCGCCGGCGAGGAGCTGGAGAAGCGGTTCGCGGCCCGGGCCGGCGCGGTGGAGAACTCCCCCGGCTTCCTCGGCTTCGAGCTGCTGCGCCCGGTCGCCGGGGAGAGCCGCTACTTCGTGTACACCCGCTGGGAGAGCGAGGAGGCGTACCAGGCGTGGGCGCAGGGCCCGTCCCGGGCCGCGCACGCCGAGGGCGGCGAGCCGCGCAAGCCGGTCGCCACCGGCGCGAACCTGCTGGAGTTCGAGGTCGTCCAGCAGGTCCCCGCCAAGCCCTGACCCCTCCCCATCCCCCTTCTCCGTCGATCATGAAGTTAGCGGCGCTCGACGTCCGTTTTGTCACCGCCAACCTCATGATCGACCGGGGCGGTGGCCCGTCAGGATGCCAGGGACGCGAAGACGATCACGTTGTCCTGGTAGCCGGTACGGCCGCCGACCCACTCGCCGCCGCAGGTGATCAGGCGCAGCTCGGCCGGACCTGAGTCGCCGTAGACCCGCGCGGCGGGCAGGTTCGACTTGTCGAAGTACTCGACGCTGTCCACCTTGAACGTCACCACGCTGCGGTCCGCGCGGGTCACCTGGATCCGGGCGCCCGGTTTGAGCGAGCGCAGCCGGTAGAACACGGCCGGGCCGCTCTTGGTGTCGACGTGGCCCACGATGATCGCCCGACCCGGGTCGCCGGGCACCGCTCCCCTGTCGTACCAGCCGGTCTGGTCGTGCTCGGTCAGCGGCGGTACGTCCACCGAGCCGTCCTTCGCCTGCCCGACCGGGGTGACCGGCGCGTTGACCTTGATGGCCGGCACCGCCAGGCGTACCGGCCGGCTCGCCGGCTTCCGGGCCGGAGCGGCAGCGTTCGCCGGGGCCGCCGCCGCGCCCGAACCGCCCGATCCGCTCGACTCGGTCGACGCGTCGGCGAAGTCGAACGGCCCGGCTGTGCGCCCCAGCCCGGCCCCGGTGGCGAACACACCGACCAGCACCAGCACCACTGCCAGCGGCTTCGACCAGGAGCCCCGGCCCCGGCCCCGCCCGCCCGGCGATGCCGGTGGCGGCTCGACAGGCGGCGGCCCGGCGGGGCGTGGGCGCAGGGCCGGCGGATCGGCCGACGGCGGATACCACGGTCGCGACGCGGCGGGCGGCGGCATCCACGGCCGCGACCCGGAGACCGGCACGGCCGACGACCCGGTCCCGGCGGACGATCCGGTCCCGGCGGACGATCCGGTCCCGGCGGACGGACCCGTCCCGGCGGCAGACCCACTCCCCGAGCGCGGGCCGGTCCGGGGCGTGGCGGCCGGATCAGCCCTGGAGAACCGGGCGGCGTCGGCGGGCGGCCCGGCCCGGGACGGCCGGGCCGAGCCCGTGGGCGGCGCGGCGGGCGGGGGCAGAGCCACGAACGGCCAGCCGGAGCGCCGGGATGCGGCGGGCGGCGGGACGAAGTGCTCGGCCATGGCGGGCCTCAGCGTCCGGCGGCGCCACGGGCGTGGCGGCGGGACGCGGCCACACCGAGCCCGGCGCCGACCATGGTCACCGCCAGTCCGACCGGCACCAGCAGGCCGCCGAGGCCGGGACCGGCCGTGCCGCCGAACCCGGTCGCCGGGCCGCGGCTGGGCAGGTGACTGGGCCCGTGGGTCGGCGGCCGGGTGGGCTGCCCCTGCTTGACCACCTGGAGCATGGTGGAGGCGGTCTCCCCGCCCGGGCACTCCAGCTTGACCCGGTAGTTGCCGGGCCGGGTGCGCTCGTGCACCATCGGCGAGGCGGTGAGCAGGCCGCGCTGCGGCTGCACCTGGATCTTGCCGAACGCGTCCGAGGTGACGATCGCCGGCACGGTGTTGTTCCGGCAGCTCGCCCGGATGCCGACCAGGTAGCCGGGCGACACGGTGCCCGGGGTGACCTCCACGAAGATCACGTCGGCCGGGGGCTGTTCCGGCACCGGCTCGGCGGCGCGCGGCGCGGCCTGGGCGGGCAGCGCGCCGACCAGCGGGGCGGCGCACGCGGCGACCGCGACCAGCAGCGCCTCACGTACCCTGAACGACCCCATGACCCCTCCCGGCGTACGGGATGAATCCTCTCACCCCCGGCCGCACATCACATCCGATCCGGGCTAGGCTCGGCTCGTTGTGACCCTCACCGACCTTCCCGCCGCCCGCATCCGCACCTTCCATCCGCGTCGCGGGCGGATGAGCGACCGGCAGCGCGACGCGCTGGACCGGCTCTGGCCCGCGTACGGCCTCAGGATCGCCGCCCTCGACGGGCCGTGCGATCCGGCGGCGCTGTTCGGACGGCGGGCGCCGCTGGTGCTGGAGATCGGCTCCGGCATGGGCGACGCCACCGCCGCCATGGCGGCGGCCGACCGGGACCGACACTATCTGGCGGTCGAGGTCCATACGCCGGGAATCGCCAACCTGCTCGACCTGGTGGAACGCCACGGTCTGGACAACGTACGGGTGGCCGAGGGCGACGCGCTGGACCTGGTCCGGGCCATGCCGGAGGGCTGCTTGGACGCGGTGCACGTCTTCTTCCCGGACCCGTGGCCGAAGACGCGCCACCACAAGCGGCGGATCATTCAGCCGGCGCACGTGGCGCTGCTGCGGTCCCGGCTGGCCCCGGGCGGCACGTTGCACTGCGCGACGGACTGGGCGCAGTACGCCGAGTCGATGCGCGAGACGCTCACCGCCGACCCGGAGCTGGTCGACGTACACGGCGGCTACGCGCCGCGTCCGGCGCACCGGCCGGTGACGAAGTTCGAGCGCCGCGCGCTGACCGCGGGCCGGGAGGTCTTCGACCTGATCCACCGGCGGCGCTGAACCCGTTGCGCTGAACCCGGTTGGCGCGGCGCGGTGTGATCCAGGCACGATGGGAGCCGCCATGACTCTCACCGCCGCGCTGCCGAAGACCGCCGATCCCGACACCCTCTACGACGCGTTCGCCTCCTGGGCGTCCGAGCGCGGCCTGAACCTCTATCCCCATCAGGAGGAGGCGGTCATCGAGATCGTCTCCGGCGCGAACGTGATCATGAATACGCCGACCGGCTCGGGCAAGAGCCTGGTGGCGATCGCGGCGCACTTCGCCGCGCTGGCCGACGACCGCACGACCTTCTACACCGCGCCGATCAAGGCGCTGGTCTCGGAGAAGTTCTTCGCGCTCTGCGAGGTCTTCGGCGCCGAGAACGTCGGCATGCTCACCGGCGACGCCAGCGTCAACGCGGACGCGCCGATCATCTGCTGCACCGCGGAGATCCTGGCCAACCTGGCGCTGCGCGAGGGCCGCCGCGCCGACGTCGGCCAGGTGGTCATGGACGAGTTCCACTTCTACGCCGAGCCGGACCGGGGCTGGGCGTGGCAGGTGCCGCTGATCGAGCTGCCGCAGGCCCAGTTCGTGCTGATGTCGGCCACGCTCGGCGACACCACCCGCTTCGTCGACGACCTGAGCCGGCGCACCGGGCGGCCGACCGCCGTCGTCCGCTCGGCCGAGCGGCCGGTCCCGCTCCTCTTCTCGTACGCGACCACGCCGCTGCACGAGACGCTCGAGGAACTGCTGGAGACCAAGCAGGCCCCGGTGTACGTGGTGCACTTCACCCAGGCCGCCGCGCTGGAACGCGCCCAGGCGCTGATGAGCGTGAACGTCTGCACCCGCGCCGAGAAGGACATGATCGCCCAGGCGATCGGCAACTTCCGGTTCACCTCCGGCTTCGGCAAGACGCTGTCCCGGCTGGTCCGGCACGGCATCGGCGTGCACCACGCCGGCATGCTCCCGAAGTACCGCCGCCTGGTCGAGACGCTCGCCCAGGCCGGCCTGCTCAAGGTCATCTGCGGTACGGACACGCTCGGCGTCGGCATCAACGTGCCGATCCGCACCGTGCTGTTCACCGGCCTCTCAAAGTACGACGGGGTGCGGACGCGCCTGCTGAAGGCCCGCGAGTTCCACCAGATCGCCGGCCGGGCCGGGCGGGCCGGATTCGACACGCTGGGCCGGGTCGTGGTGCAGGCCCCCGAGCACGTGATCGAGAACGAGAAGGCCCTCGCGAAGGCCGGTGACGACCCGAAGAAGCGTCGCAAGGTGGTGAAGAAGAAGCCGCCGGAGGGCTCGATCGGCTGGGGTGAGCCGACGTTCCAGCGCCTGGTCGAGGCCGAGCCGGAGCCGCTCACGTCCAGCTTCCAGGTCAGCCACTCGATGCTGCTCAACGTGATCGGCCGCCCCGGCGACGCGTTCGCCTCGATGCGGCACCTGCTCACCGACAACCACGAGGACCCGGCCGCGCAGCGCCGGCACATCCGCCGGGCCATCGCCATCTACCGCGCGCTGCGGGCCGGCGGCGTGGTCGAGGAGCTGCCCGAGCCGGACGAGACCGGCCGCCGGGTACGCCTCACCGTCGACCTCCAGCTCGACTTCGCGCTCAACCAGCCGCTGTCACCGCTGGCGCTGGCCACAGTGGAACTGCTCGACCGGGAGTCACCGTCGTACGCGCTCGACGTGCTCAGTGTGATCGAGTCGATCCTGGACGACCCGCGCCAGGTGCTGTCCGCGCAGCAGTTCAAGGCCCGCGGCGAGGCGGTCGCCGCGATGAAGGCCGAAGGCATCGAGTACGAGGCACGCCTCGAACTGCTCGACGAGGTGACCTGGCCCAAGCCGCTGGCGGAGCTGCTGGAGTCCGCGTACGAGATGTAC
>NZ_JAGPXV010001221.1:0-397 GCF_018070405.1 Micromonospora sp. D75 | reverse complement strand
CGGCACCGGCGGCATCGACATCGAGCTGATGAAGGACGTCGCGCTCGCCGGCGCGCCGCTGGACGAGGCCGAGGCACGACTCCTGATCGGCCGCACCAAGGCCGGCATCAAGATGCGTGGCTATCGGGGCAAGCCGGCCTTGCACGAGGCCTCGGCGGTCAAGGCGCTGGTCGGCTTGTCCAACCTGATTGCCGATGCCGGCGACCGGATCGCCTCGATCGACATCAACCCGTTCCTGATCAACGCCAGAACGGGCGTCGCGGTCGATGCCCTGATCGTGCTGAACAACGCTGCAGCAACACGCGCGGTTGAGCACTGATGTATCGCAGGGTGGATTAGCTCAGCGTATTCCACCAATTGCACGGCGGAAGAAGTGGCGGGTTACGCTTCGCTAACC
>NZ_JAGPXV010001220.1:0-399 GCF_018070405.1 Micromonospora sp. D75 | reverse complement strand
TGGCCATTCCCCACCTTTCACGACTCAGGCGTCCCGGGGCCCGGGACGCCTGAGTCAAGGGTACGGGGCGTCAGACCACGCGGGCGCCGGCGACCGGTCCGTGCGCGACGCGGGCCTCCCGGCACACCCCGGCGGCGGTCAGCTCGGCGGCGATCCGCCCCGCGTCGGACTCGCCGGCGGCGAGGAAGACGCAGGTGGGTCCGGAGCCGGAGACGATGCCGGCGAGCGCGCCGGCGGCCTCGCCGGCCTTGAGCGTCTCGGCCAGCGACGGGCGCATGGTCAGCGCGGCGGCCTGGAGGTCGTTGCCGAGCGTGGCGGCGAGGACCCGCGGGTCGCGTTGGCGCAGCGCGGCGAGCAGCGCGTCGGTGCTGCCCAGCGGCGTCCCGGCGGCCCCGGCGT
>NZ_JAGPXV010000152.1:0-10288 GCF_018070405.1 Micromonospora sp. D75 | reverse complement strand
GCACGCCGACCGGCCCGGCCAGACCGAGAGCGAGCAGGCCCGCCGGGCTGCTCTCCACCCGCAGGTACGCCTCGAAGCGGTGCGCCGGCTGCCCGTCCGCGGTGTCGGCGCGCACGGTGCAGAGCACCTCCCGCACCGGGGCCGGGAAGTCGCCGTCGACCAGCAGCTCCACCGGCCCGTCGACGGCGGCGGCGAGCAGCCCCGCCGCGTCGGCGATGCGCACCTCGGCGCCGAGCAGCGGCACCGTCTCCTCGTCCGGCCGTACCTCGGTCATCGGCAGCCCTCTCCTCACGGCGGCGTCCGCTTCCCTCGCGTGGCGTCCGCCTCCGAGTCTGGCACCGGCCCGACCGGGCGGCCACCGCTGAGCCGGCTGCTGCTCCCCGGCTGGTGCCCGCCCGGCCCGCTCCCCCGGCCGCTGCTCAGCTCGTCTCGGCGAGCAGGCCGTCGACCAGGTCGCGGGGCAGCCCGTGGGTGTCGTGCAGCCAGTGGTAGTCGCGCTCGGTCAGCGGGCCACGCTCCCGTACCCGGTCCACGAGCGGCCGTCCGCGTCGCAGCAGCCCGCGGAAGCGGCGCTCCTCGTCCACCAGCGTGGCGTGCAGCGAGCCGACGTCGACCGGTCGCTCGCCGGGCGGCGTGCCCGGATCGGGCAGCTGACGGAAGCGGCGCAGCGTGTCCGCGTACAGCTCGGGCGGCAGCCCGTCGAGGGTGCGCGCCGGGTCGTCGCGCCACAGCACGGTGAGCGCGCGGCGCAGCAGCCGCCGCAGCACGTACCCGCGGCCGGTGTTGCCGGGGCGTACCCCGTCACCGAGCACGACCACCGCGGACCGCAGGTGGTCGGAGACCACGCGCAGGTCCTCGTCGCGCAGGCCCCAGTTGCCTACCGCGTCCACCCACCGGCGCAGCCCGTCGCCGGTGAACACGGACCGGTCGCCGCGCAACACCATCTCCAGCCGTTCCAGGCCCATGCCGGTGTCGATGCTGGAGTGCGGCAGCGGCGTGAGCCGCCCGTCGGGGTGCCGGTGGTAGCGCATCTGCACGTGGTTCCACACCTCCACCCACCGCGCGTCGCTGCTGGGCGTGCCGGTGGGCGGGCCGTCGCCGGTCCACACGAAGATCTCCGAGTCCGGTCCGCAGGGGCCGGTCGGGCCGTTGGACCACCAGTTGTCCTCGCCCAGCGGCTCCACCGGCACGCCGAGCCCGGTCCAGGTGTCCCGCGCGGTGTCGTCCGGCCCTTCACCGTTGCCGCCGCCGAAGACCGTGGCGTGCAGCCTCTCCACCGGGATGCCGAACCCGTCGGTGAGCAGGTCGAAGCCCCAGCGCAGGCTGGTCGCGATGTCGTAGTCGCCGAGCGACCAGGAGCCGAGCATCTGGAACACGGTCAGGTGCGTGTCGTCGCCGACCTCGTCCAGGTCCGTGGTGCGCAGGCACCGCTGCACGTTCGCCAGTCGCCGCCCGCCCGGGTGCGGGCGCCCCAGCAGGTACGGCGTGAGCGGGTGCATGCCGGAGGTGGTGAACAGCACCGGGTCACCGGGCGGCGGAACGAGTGAGCTCTCCGGCGCACGCTGATGGTCGTGCCGGTGGTAGTGGTCCAGGAACGTCCGGGTGATGTCGTCGGGTGTCATGGCGGGTGCCTTCCGGGTACGGGTGACCGGACGGCCCGCCGCGCGTTTCACGGCGTCGACACGACGACGCCGGCGGACCGTTTCCGGTCGCCGGCGTGGGTGTGGGGCAGGTCAGGCGGCGGCAACCGGCGAGCGGGAAGCTCGCGCGGCCGCGGCGGTAAGACTGCGCCTGCTCTGCATACACCGACGCTAGCCCGGCCGCCCCTGTCCCGCCCACCCCTTTTCCGGGGCATCCCCGCCCTCGCGCCCGCCCGCCCTCGCATGATCAACACCACTCCCCCGAAATGGCGGGGTCGGCGCCCCTCGGATCCCGCCACTTCGCCGAGCTGGAGTTGACCATGCCGCCCCCGGGGTGCGGGTGGAACGCCATGGGTGTCAAAACGGGCCGGAGACACCCATGGTGTTCCACCCGGGCGGGCGGTGGGCGGTGGGCGTCAGCGAATGGGGGTGAGCAGGCGGCGGTAGAGGGCGTCGAGGCGTTCGGCCTGCGCCTCCCACGTCCACCCCGGGAGCGGGGAGTCCTCACCCTCGTACGCGGCGCGGTAACGGGCCGGATCCGCGAGCACCGCCCGCACGGCATGGGCCAGGTCGGCGGCGTCGCGGGCACGGAACACCTCGCCCTGCCCGGTGGCCCGGACCGTCTCGGCCATGGTGCGGACGTCGCTGACCACGATCGGCAGCCGCGCGTGCGCGTACTCGAAGAACTTGGTGATCAGCGCGATCTCGTGGTTGGGCCAGTGGTGCAACGGGATCAGCCCGATGTCGGCGGTGGCGAGGAACGCGACGAGCTGGCGGTGCGGCACGTACGGCAGCACGTGCACCCGGTCCCCCACCCCGTGCCGGGCCGCACGGGCGACGACCTGGCGGACGTAGGCGGCAGCCGGGTCGGCGACGACAAGCGCCAGGTGTACGCCGGGCAGCAGCGGCAACGCCTCGACCACCGTGTCCACGCCGCGCTGCACGGCCATCGCCCCGCTGTAGACCAGCAGCGGCGTGTCCGGTGGCAGACCGCAGCGCTTCCGCAGATCGGGAGCGGATGTCTCCGTGGTGGCGGCGATCGGGGCGTTGAGGATCACGGTCGGGCGTTCGGGCAGGGCGTGGTCGCGTACCAGCAGGTCGGCAAGGGTGTCGGAGACGGTGACGACCGCGTCGGCGTGACCGACGTACTCGCGGACGTAACCGAGGTGGGCGGGCAGCCAGCGGGCGTTGTCCCGACGCGGCCGCGCCCCGGGCAGCCACTCGTGCGCGTCCCAGATCAGCTTGACGTCACGTCCGGCGGCGCGGGCGCGGTCCACGGCGCGGGCGGCGACGCCGAGCATCCGGAAGTCGTGCGCGTGGATCAGGTCGGGGCGCAGGTCGTCGACGACCGGTCCGGCGACCCGTTCGTAGTCCCAGAGGCCCGGCTCCAGCCGCCGCCAGGCCCCGTCGCGCAGCCGGGCCCGCCAGAAACGGACCTCGGCGTGCTCGACGGGCCGGCGGGCCAGCCGCGCCGCGCGCAACGGCAGTCCGCCCCGGGCCACCAGCCGAGCCCGCAGCCCGGAAACGCTGCGCAGCCCGGACACGCCACGCAGCCCGGAGCCGTCGCGTGAACCAGCGTCACGGCCCGAGGCGGCAACGGCGGCGAGCGGCAGGACGCGTACCTCGGCGTCGCCGAGCCGCCAGCGGCGTTCGGCGTCGACGTGGGCGCAGCCGATCAGCGTGACGTCCCAGCCGGCGTCGGCGGCCGAGCGGGCCGTCTTCTGTACCCGCGAGTCACCCTCGACCGCGTTGTCGACGAGCATGACCACGCGCCGCATCGGCGTTCCACCCCTTCCCCCGTACGCCCGCAACGGGCGCGAGTGTACGGGGACGCGGGGCTGTCAGGACGGCCACGAAGACCGCTCTGAGCTGCGCGGATACCGACTGTGCAGCGGCTGGTCGGGTGCCGGCCGGTGGAAGTTCACCGGCCGTGCACCGAACGGCCCCGGTCAGGCCGTGCCGGAGGAGACCAGCGGGGCCGGGGCGACCGGCTGCCGGCTGTCGTTGCGGTTGGGCAGCGACAGGCGGATGACCTTCCACCACGCGGAGGCGACCTGCTTGGGCAGCGGGCCGGTGGTGTAGTGCAGGCCGTACCTGTCGAACAGCGCGCGTACCTGCGGCGCGATCTCCTGGTAGCGGTTGCTGGGCAGGTCGGGGAAGAGGTGGTGCTCGATCTGGTACGACAGGTTGCCGGTCATGATGTGCAGCAGCCGGCTGCCGCTGATGTTGGCCGAGCCGAGCATCTGGCGCAGGTACCACTCGCCGCGCGTCTCGCCCTCGATGGAGGTCTTCTCGAACGTCTCCACGCCGTTCGGGAAGTGCCCGCACATGATCACCGAGTGGCTCCACACGTTGCGCAGCAGGTTCGCGGTGAACGTGGCGGCGAGCGTGGTCAGGAACGACGGGCCGGACAGCAGCGGGTGCACCACGTAGTCCTTGAGCACCTGGCGGCGGATCTTGCGGCCGACGGCCCGGGCCTTGGCGCGGAACTTCGGGTCCTTGAGCTTGCGCTGCTTGAGGTGGTCGCCGAGTTCCATGTCGTACGCGGCGATGCCGTACTCGAAGAACATGGCGTTGATCAGGTTCCAGAGCGGCTGGCCGAGGTGCATCGGGTGCCACGGCTGGTCCTCGTCGACGCGCATGATGCCGTACCCGAGGTCGTTGTCCTTGCCGACGACGTTGGTGTAGCGGTGGTGCAGCTCGTTGTGCGACTGCTTCCACTGGTCGGCCGGGGAGACGTGGTCCCACTCCCAGGTGGTGGAGTGGATCTTCGGGTCGCGCATCCAGTCCCACTGGCCGTGCAGGACGTTGTGCCCGATCTCCATGTTCTCCAGGATCTTGGCGACCGTGAGGCCGGCCGTGCCGACGATCCAGGCCGGCGGGAACAGCGAGAACAACAGCACCGCGCGACTACTCATCTCCAGTGTCCGCTGGGTCTTGACCACCTTGCGGATGTAGCGGGCGTCCCGCTCCCCCCGGTCGGCGAGGACCCGGTCCCGGATCGCGTCCAACTCCTTGCCGATGATCTCGATGTCCTCGGCGCTCAGGTGGGCGATCGGGTTGACGGCCTTCTTCTGGATGACGGTCACGTGGGTGGCTCCTGTCAGAGATCGATGTCGCAGGTACCGGCGGCGGCCGACACGCACGTCTGGACGAGCACGCCGTCCCCCGGTACGGCAGTGGTGACGTCGCCGTTGCGCAGGTCACGGACGGCGCCCTGGCGCAGCGGTACGACGCAGCCGAAGCAGATGCCCATCCGGCACCCGGAAGGCATCAGCACTCCGGCGTTCTCCCCCGCGTCGAGCAGGGTGGTGGCGCCGTCGGACTCGACGGTCACCCCTGCTCCGGTGAAGGTCACCGTGCCTCCCTCGCCCGGCGTGATCACCGTCGGGCGGAACCGCTCGGTGTGCAACCGTTCGACGAGGCCGTTCGAGGACCAGTACCCCTCGACCGCGTCGAGCATGCCGATCGGGCCGCAGGCCCACGCCTCGCGGTCGAGGTGGTCGGGCACCAGGGCGGCGAGTTCGGCGACGTCGAGCAGGCCGTCGGTGTCGGTGTGCCGCTCGACCAGCCGCAGCGCGCCGCGGTCGGCGAGCGCGCGCAGTTCCGTACCGAAGATGACGTCGTCGCGGGTGGGCGCGGAGTGCACGAGCACCACGTCGGCCCGGTCGGCCAGCCCGGAGCGCAGCATCCCCATGACCGGGGTGATGCCGCTGCCGGCGGTGAGGAACAGGACCCGCTCGGGCGTCGCGCTCGGGAGCACGAAGTCCCCCTGGGCCTGGTCGAGGTGGATCAGCGTGCCGGGCCGGAGCCGGCGTACGAGGTGGTTGCTGACCTTGCCGTCGGGGATGGCCTTCACGGTGACGCTGATCCGGCCGTCGGCGGCGTCCGGCGCGGAGGTGACCGAGTACGCGCGCCACTGGCGCACGCCGTCGACGTCGACGCCGAGGCGGATGTACTGCCCGGGCAGGTGCCCCTGCCAGGCGCGGCCGGGCTGGATCACCAGCGTGGCCGCGTCCCGGGTCTCCGGGCGGACGGCGACGATCCGGCCGCGCAGCGGGGCGCCGGCGCGCAGCGGCGCGATCAGGTCGAGGTAGTCGTCGGGCAGCACCGGCGTGGTGACCGCTCCGGCCAGCCGCAGCAGCCTGTTCCGGAAGGTGACCTTCTGAGGGCGGCGGGAGGCAGTTGTGGTCATATGACCAGCGTGACCGCCCGATCGCATAACATCTTGACCAGCAAAGGTGAAAAGGTCGCGGGTTTTTGTTCGGAGGGAACAACATGACGTTGGAGGCCGGCACTGGGCAGCGCGCCGCGCACCTCAACCTCGAGGCCGGCATGGCCGCGACGCTGCGCGACCGGCTGCCGATGGTCGCCGAACGGACCGTCTCCGCGATCACCGCCGAGGTGCCGGACTACTCCGGCGCGCTCACCGGCGCCATGCGGGCGAAGATCGAAAACGCGGTACGCATCGCGCTCGGCACGTTCCTCCAGCTCATCGAGGGTACCCAGGCGTTCGACCCGAGCACTCCCCTGGCCCCGGCGCTGGAGGCCGCGTACGCGCTGGGCAGCGGTGAGGCCCGCTCGGGGCGCAGCATGGACGCGCTGCTGGCCGCGTACCGGGTGGGCGCCCGGGTGGCCTGGCGTGAGGTGTCCACCACGACGGTGCGCAGCGGGCTCGCCGCCGAGACGGTGGCCGAGTTCGCCGAGCTGATGTTCGCGTACATCGACGAGCTGTCCGCGGCGAGCGTGGCCGGGCACGCCGACGAACTGGCCAGCGCCGGCCGGATGCGCCGCCGCAGCCTGGAACGGCTCACCCAGCAACTGCTGGCCGGTGAGCCGGAGGAGTCGCTGCGGCGCAGCGCGGAGCGCGCCGACTGGCCGCCGCCGCAGACGCTGACGGTGGTGCTGCTGCCCCGCCGGCACCTGCGCGCCGTTCTGGCGCTGCTCAGCCCGCACACGCTGGAGAGCGGCGAGGACCTGCCCGGCATGAACCCGGTCGAGGAACTGGCCGTACTGCTGGTGCCGGACATGCACGGCGGCCGGCGCCGCCAGCTCACCCGGCTGCTGCACGGGCACCGGGCGGTGCTCGGCCCGGCCCGCCCCTGGCACCGGGTCGCCGCGTCGTACCAGCGGGCCACCCGGGCGCTCGCGCTCGGCCTCGGCGAGCCGGACGCCGGACCGGTCGACACCGAGCGTCACCTGGCCACGCTGCTGCTCAGCATGGACCCGGAGGCCCTGGCCGACCTGCGCGCGCAGGCCCTCGCGCCGCTGGCCGCGCTGCCCCCGGCCACCGCGCACCGGCTGGCCGAGACGCTGCGGTCGTGGCTGCTGCACCAGGGACGCCGCGACGACGTGGCCGCCGACCTGTTCGTGCATCCGCAGACCGTCCGCTACCGGATGGGCAAGCTCCGTGAGCTGTTCGGCGACCGGCTGCTCGACCCCGCCGCCGTCCTCGACCTCACGATCGCGCTGGCCGTACCCCCGGAGGCGGACGCCGCCTGACGCCGCGCCGGGGCGCACGGCCCGGTGCGGCCGGGACCTCCGGCCCTGTCCGGCCGCGACGGCGGCGGGCAGGGTCGGAAGGGGACGAGCAACCAGGAGGGCCGCCATGAACAGCACACCGACCCGCACCGGCCAGGACCCGAGGGTACGGGTGCTGGAGGCGGCCGCCCGGCAGTCCCTGCACGCCCCGTCGGTGTTCAACACCCAGCCCTGGCGCTGGCGGATCACCGCCGACGCGCTGGAGCTGCGCGGCGACCCGGATCGGCAGCTCACGCACACCGACCCGGACGGCCGGTTGCTGATGCTGAGCTGCGGCGCCGCCCTGCACCACGCGCGCGTGTCGCTGGCGGCGTTCGGCTGGGCGGCGGTGGTCGAGCGGCTGCCCGACCCGTCCGACCCGTCGTTGCTGGCCCGGATCCGCACGACCGGCCCGATCGACCTGGACGTGCCGGCGGGCCGGCTGGTCGACGCGATCCCGCGCCGCCGCACCGACCGGCGGGCGTACGGCGACCGGCCGGTGCCGGAGGCGGTGCTGGCCCGGCTCGGGGACGCCGTCGAGGCAGAGGGCGCCCACCTGCACGTGGTCCGGCCGGACCAGATGCCGATGCTCGCCGTGTCCACCGGCCGCGCCGCCGAGGCGGAGCTGGCCGACCCCGCGTACCGGGAGGAGCTGAACCGGTGGACCAACCGGCCGGCGGGCAGCGGCGACGGCGTGCCCGCAGCCACCGCCGTGCGGCCCTCCCCACGGCGGGTGCCGCTGCGCGACTACGCGCCCGGCGGGGCGGCCGGCCTCAGCGCGGGCACGGACTTCGACCGCGGCGCGGCGTACCTGATCCTGTTCGGTGAGGACGACGAGCCGGCCGCCTGGCTGCGCGGCGGCGAGGCGCTGTCGGCGCTGCTGCTCACCGCCACCGCCGAAGGGCTGGCCAGCGCGCCGCTCAGCGACGCCGTCGAGCTGGCCTGGCCGCGCCGGATGATGCGTGACCTGCTCGCCGGCATCGGCAGCCCGTACCTGATCGTACGCGTCGGCTGGGGCCCGGAGGCCGAGCTGCCGCCGGCGCCCCGCCGCGCGCCGGGCGACGTCATCGAGGTGGTGGACTGACTCCGGCCTATACGACTTCGATGCCCGCCGCATGTGGCTGATCGACCTGGACGAGTACCGGCGGGGACCGCTCGTGCTCGACTCCGGCCGGCTGCCCGGGTCCCGCCGCTACCTGCCGCCGGAGGAGCTGACCCTCGGCGCGACCGTCGACGACCGCCTCACGGCCCACGCGCTCGGTCGCACGCTTCGCCACCCGCTCGACGGCCTGTCCGGCTGGCGCGGCACCACCGCGGAACGCGCGGTCGTCGCCCGGGCCACCCGCGCCGATCCGGCCGCGCGGCACGCCACCGTGGCCGCCCTGATCGGCCCCTTCGGCGACCCGAGCCCAGGCCAGGTGGTGACTGTCCGTCACCCCGATCCCGATGCAGCGCATCGTCACATTCAGTGATGGGCGGTTTCTGGGGCGAATGCACCGCCTTTCCGCGCACGCTGCGTCTGAGCAGCCAAAATGCTCAACTGGTCGCTGACGATGCTGTTGCCTCTCCGCCGACTTTGCTCTGCAGCCTCATACGCGGTGGTAGCCGTGAGTCACCGTCGCGTCGATGGCTGCAGAGCAAAGTGGCCCGAGGTCAACCATGCGGGCTCAGCTTTGGCACTACCGTACGTGACGGCGAGGGGGTCGACATGTCGGGACGACCAGGGCCGGGTGCGGGGCGGCCGTCGGGCGGAAACCCGCTCCCGGGACCCGTCCGGCGCATAGCGTGGGGCGAGGTGGCCTGCCCGGGGCGCCGGTGAGCGGAGGGAGAACGCGGTGACTGAGCCGGAGGAGGAGCAGGAGAAGACCCGCAAGACCGATCGGGTGCTGTTCTCGCCCGACGGCGACCCGCACCACACGCTGGCCGAGGCGCCCCAGCCGGACGAGCACCTCCCGCCCACCGTCACCCGCGACGGCCACACGGACGTGCTCGACGACGAGCAGTGAGCGCACGAACCCGCCCGGCCGGCCGGGCGGGTTCCAGCCACGGAGGGGCAGCCTCAGACCGGCGGGATGCCGGAGCGGCCGATGTCCGACATGTCGTCGCCGATCTCGGTCCGGGTGCCGGCCACCGGCCCGGCGGTCGCCCCCGTCCGGTCCTCGATGCAGGCTTCACCCAGCCCGTGCATCAGCTCACCCACCGCGGCCAGCGCCGCGCCCTTGTCCGGGCAGGGCTGCCCGGTGGCGAGCACCCGACCGTCGCCGCCGACCACGGTGAACCCCACGGTGCCGTCGGCTTCGCTCTCGATGACGAACTTCACCATGCTCCTCTCGCCGCCCCGGGCCGGGCGGCCCTTCAGCTCACGCCGTGCGACTGCAGCCACAACTCCAGCAGGCCCAGTTGCCACAGCTTGTTGCTGCCGGCGGCGGCCTGCGCCCGGTCCGGCTCGGCCAGCAGCTCGTCGACGTACTCCCGGCGGAACAACCCGCGCCGGCGTGCCTCGGGCGCGCTGAGCGCCTCGACCACCAACTCTCGCACGGGCCCGTCGACGTTGCGCAGCGCCGGCACCGGGAAGTAGCCCTTGGGCCGGTCGATGACCTCGGCCGGCAGCACTTCCCGGGCCACCTCCTTGAGCACGCCCTTGCCGCCCTGGGCCAGCTTGTGCTCGGGCGGGCAGGCCGCGGCGAGCGCCACCAGGTCCTGGTCGAGGAAGGGCGTGCGCACCTCCAGTCCCCAGGCCATGCTCATGCTGTCGACGCGTTTGACCGGGTCGTCGGGCAGCATCAGGTGCGTGTCCAGGCGCAGCACCGCGTCCACGGCGGTCTGCGCGCCGGGCGCGGCCAGGTCCGCGGCGACCAGCTCGCCGCT
This sequence comes from Micromonospora sp. D75, assembly GCF_018070405.1. Lineage (NCBI taxonomy): Bacteria > Bacillati > Actinomycetota > Actinomycetes > Micromonosporales > Micromonosporaceae > Micromonospora > Micromonospora sp. D75. The sequence continues at coordinate 260 of NZ_JAGPXV010000152.1, read as the reverse complement.
GGCGTCGCGCTCACAGGTGTACGCGGGGTCGACCACCCGGTTCAGCTCGGCGTGATCGCGGTCGAAGAACGCGGCGGTGAACTCGGCCGCGGCGTTCTCCCGCGCCGCGTCGGCGAGCCGGTGGTGGTAGCCGTAGCCGGCGAACACCTCGTCGGCGCCCTGGCCCGACTGCGCCACCTTCACGTGCCGGGCGACCTGCTCGGAGAGCAGGTGGAACGCCACCACGTCGTGGCTGCCCATCGGTTCGGTCATGGCCGCCA
>NZ_JAGPXV010001219.1:0-400 GCF_018070405.1 Micromonospora sp. D75 | reverse complement strand
AGAGGAGCAACGGCTAGGCACAGGGAGCGGTCCGGGTGAGGGCGGAACGACCTCAGCTGTGTGTTGCGGCCCCTCACCGGGATTGCTACGCAATCTGGCCTGTGCCCGCCGTGGGACAGGTGAAGCTGGAAACGTCCCACCGATACAAAGACCAATAGCGCATGAACGCAAATTCCTCCCTCGCGCCCTCCGATCCCGAATTCGACTACATCATCGTCGGCGCCGGCTCGGCCGGCTGCGTGCTCGCCAACCGTCTGTCGGCAAACGGCAAGCACAAGGTGCTGCTGCTCGAGGCGGGACCTAAGGATTCCAACATCTGGATCCACGTGCCGCTCGGCTACGGCAAGCTGTTCAAGGAAAAGACAGTCAACTGGATGTACCAGACCGAGCCGGAGCCCGA
>NZ_JAGPXV010001218.1:0-401 GCF_018070405.1 Micromonospora sp. D75 | reverse complement strand
GCTCGATCAAGTCCAACATCGGCCACACGCAGGCCGCCTCGGGCGTCGCCGGTGTGATCAAGATGGTGCTGGCGATGCGGGAGGGCGTGGTACCGGCGACGTTGCACGTGGACGAGCCGTCGCCGCACATCGACTGGACCTCCGGCGCGGTGGAACTGGCCACGCAGTCGCGGCCCTGGCCGGTGGTGGACCGGCCGCGCCGGGCGGCGGTGTCGTCGTTCGGCATGTCCGGCACCAACGCCCACGTGATCATCGAACAGGCCGACGAGCCGCAGGCCGTGGCTGCCGCTCCGGCCGAGCAGGGCCCCGGGCTCGTTGCCTCCGACGTCGTGGTGTGGCCGCTGTCGGGACGTTCGAAGGGCGCCCTGACCGGCCAGGCGGCTCGCCTGGCGGAGTACGTG
>NZ_JAGPXV010000151.1:0-10336 GCF_018070405.1 Micromonospora sp. D75 | reverse complement strand
GGCTATCACCGGTGACGTCGTCGGAACTGCAGCCCCGACAGGACGGCGCCGAGGCGCTGCGGCTGCTCGCCGACGGTGAGCTGACCCTGGAGGGGCGGCTTGTCGACGCCTCCAACGCCACGCTGCGCGCCGTCGTCGCGCTCGGCGACGTCACCGCCCACTGTGTCTACAAGCCGGTACGCGGTGAGCGCCCGCTGTGGGACTTCCCGGACGGCACGCTCGCCGGCCGCGAGGTGGCCGCCTACCTGGTGTCCCGGGCCACCGGCTGGGACCTGGTGCCGCCCACGGTGCTGCGGGACGGCCCGTTCGGCCCCGGCTCCTGCCAGCTCTGGATCGACGAGCCGGACGACGCCGAGCCACTGGTCGGGTTCGTGCCGGCGGGGGAGATCCCGCCGCGCTGGTTCCCGGTGGCCGCGGCCCGCGACGACGACGGCGCCGCGTACGCGCTGGCGCACGCCGACGACCCCCGCCTGGCCCGGCTCGCCGTGCTCGACGCGGTGATCAACAACGCCGACCGCAAGGGCGGTCACGTGCTCGTCGGCCCGGACGACCGGATCTACGGCGTCGACCACGGCGTGAGCTTCCACGTCGAGGAGAAGCTGCGTACGGTGCTGTGGGGCTGGGCCGGCCGCGAGCTGCCGCCGGACGCGGTGGAGATGCTCGACGGCCTGGCCGGTCAGCTTCGCGGCCCGCTCGGCGAGGAGCTCGCCGAGCACCTGACGATCGGCGAGACGGCGGCGCTGGCGGCCCGCGTCGAGCGGCTGCGCGGGACCGGCCGGTTCCCGCTGCCTCCCGAGGAGTGGCCGGCGATGCCCTGGCCGCCGATGTGAGCCGCTGTCGCGTTGATCACCCGTAGGGCGGCACCCGAGCGTCTGACGGATCGTTAGGCTGGCGGTCATGGAGTCTTGGGCGGGACACGAGGTGCCGCGGCTGCCCGGCGAGGGCGTGCCGCTGCGGTTGTACGACTCGGCGCGGCAGGGCGCCCATCCCAGCCGGCCCGAGGGCGCGGCCTCGATGTACGTCTGCGGCATCACCCCGTACGACGCCACGCACCTGGGGCACGCCGCCACCATGATCGCGTTCGATCTGGTGCAGCGGATGTGGCGCGACGCCGGCCTCGACGTGCGGTACGTGCAGAACGTCACCGACATCGACGACCCGCTGCTGGAACGCGCCGAGCGCGACGGCGAGGACTGGAAGGTCCTGGCCATGCGGGAGACCGCGCTGTTCCGCGAGGACATGGAGGCGCTGCGGATGATCCCGCCGGCGCACTACGTCGGCGCCGTCGAGTCGATCCCGGAGATTGCCGAGAAGGTGCTGGTGCTGCTCAAGGACGGCGCGGCGTACCGGCTCGACGACGGCACCGGCGACGTCTACTTCGACATCTCGGCCGCCCCGCGCTTCGGCTACGAGTCGAACCTGTCCCGCGAGGAGATGCTCGAACTGTTCGCCGAGCGCGGCGGCGACCCGGAGCGCGCCGGCAAGCGCGACCCGCTCGACCCGCTGCTGTGGCGCGGCGCCCGCGAGGGCGAGCCGTCCTGGCCCGGCGGCGAACTGGGCGCGGGCCGCCCCGGCTGGCACATCGAGTGCACGGTCATCGCGTTGAACCTGCTCGGCGACCGGATCGACGTGCAGGGCGGCGGCAACGACCTGATCTTCCCGCACCACGAGTGCTCCGCCGCGCACGCCGAGCGGCTCACCGGCGAGGCGCCGTTCGCCGACCACTACGTACACGCCGGCATGATCGGCCTGGACGGCGAGAAGATGTCGAAGTCCCAGGGCAACCTGGTCTTCGTGTCCCGGCTGCGGGCCGACAAGGTCGACCCGATGGCGGTGCGGCTGGCGCTGATGAGCGGCCACTACCGCACCGACCGCTCCTGGACCGAGGATCTGCTCACCGAGGCGCGGGAGCGGCTGGGCCGCTGGCGGCGGGCCGCCGCCGCGCCGGCCGGGCCGTCGGGGGCGGCGTTGCTGGCCGAGGTACGCGAGCGCCTGGCCGACGATCTGGACACGCCGGGCGCTCTGGCGGCGGCTGACCGTTGGGCCGACGGAGCGTTGAACGGCGTCACGGACGACCCGGAAGCCCCGGCGCTGTTCACCGACACGGTCGACGCGCTCCTGGGCATCGCCCTGTAGCCGTTCCACCCGGCCGCCCGCGCACCCGTCCCTCGCTCACCCGTCCCCGCCCCCGCGCCGCGCCTCGTCCTCGCGCCGCTCCCGCCTCGCCTCGCTCCCGCCTCGCCTCGCCTCGCCGATCTTGCACTTGCGGCCGGCCTTCTCGCCGTTTCGCCCCAGTTTGCGGGGTCCGAAACCGCAAGATCGCGTCGCTCGGCGGGCGGGTGGAACGTGACGGGTGTCTCGAGGGCGGTTTGACACCCACGGTGTTCCACCCGGCACGACCCGACCCGGGGGCTCCGCCCGGGCGTGGCCGTTCCGGGAGCATGTGTGCGCCGGCCCCGCCGGCACGCCTCGGCGATCTTGCACTCGCGGCCCCTGGAGTGTCGGAAATGCGCCGTCTGCCGGGGCGGAAAGTGCAAGATCGCCGGGGCGGGGGCAAAGCGGTCAGCCCAGGACCAGTCCGGGGTCGGGGTCCTGGTCGGGAGCCGGGGCGGGGATCCTGTACTCCTCGGTGAGCGTGGTCATCGGGCCGGGCCAGGTCGCCTGCGCGACCTCGATCGGCTTGCGTCGCTCGTCGTACGCCACGTGCAGCAGGTGCAGCACCGGCGTGTCCGGTCGGATCTGGAGGATCTCCGCCTCCTCCCGGCTCGGCTGGCGCGCGCTGATCGTGTCGGTGGCGGTGACGTACCGCCGGCCGGTGACCTCCTCCGCCTCCTGGTAGAGCGGGCGGCCGAACGCCTCGGCCCGCTCCAGTGACGTGCCGGCGGTGTCGGCGGGCAGGAACCAGGACGCGCCGACCTCGACCGGGGAGTCGTCGGTGCGTACCAGGTGCCGGCGGCAGAGCAGTTCGGCGCCGTCGGCGACGCCGAACGCGTCGGCCACCTCGGCCGGGGCGGGGGAGCGGCCGACCGAGACGAGTTGCTGGCGGTACCGGGCGGCCAGGTCGGTGTGGTAGCCGCGGAAGCCGCCGTACCGGCCCCGGGACAGGCGGTTGAGGCGGCGCCGGGTGCCCCGGACGTACGTACCGGAGCCGGGTTTGGTGATCAGGATGCCCTCGACCCGCAGCTGGTCGACGGCGCGTTGCACGGTCTGCTTGGCGACGCCGAACATCTCGGCGATGGCCGGGATGGACGGCAGCCGCTCGCCGGGACCCCAGTCGCCGCGGCGCACCTGGGCCTTGAGCTGCGCGGCGATCTGCCGGTGCGGGAACTCGGCCGCGCCGGGGTTGATCTGCATCCGGGCCTCCTCAGAACAGCTAGGTTCCTAGGATGCCCTAGAGGGTGTGACCGCGCCACCCCGGACACGCAGAAGCCGGGCCCCGGCAAGGGGACCCGGCTTCGACGAAAAACGGCTACCAGGAACCCGCTGTCGGCCCGGCGGAACCGCCGCGGCGACGCAGGTACTTCTCGAACTCCTGGGCGATCTCGTCCCCGGTCAACGGGGTGATGCCGGCGTCGCCGACCCGTTCCTCCAGCTCACGCACGTACTCGCCGAGTTCCGCGTCCTGCTCGGCGGCGCTGCGCACCCGCTGCTCCCACTCGGCGGCCTCCTCGGCCAGGTCGGCCATCGGCACCGGCAGGTCGAGCACCTCCTCGACCCGGTGCAGCAGCGCCAGCGTGGCCTTCGGGCAGGGCGGGTTGTTGGCGTAGTGCGGCACGTGCACCCAGAACGACACCGCGTCGACCTCGGCGCGGGTGCAGGCGTCGTGCAGCACGCCGACGATGCCGGTCGGCCCGTCGTACCGGGTGGGGGTGAGCTGGTAGCGCTTGGCGGCGTCGGCGTCCGACGCGCTGCCGCTGATCGGCAGCGGCCGGGTGTACGGCACGTCGGCCAGCAGCGCGCCGAGCAGCACCACCCGCTCGACCTCCAGGCTGTGGCAGATCTCCAGCACCTGCTCGCAGAACGTCCGCCAGCGCATGCTCGGCTCGATGCCCCGGATCAGCACCACGTCCCGCTCGGTGCCCTCCGGGCTGGCCACCATGAACCGCGTGGTGGGCCACTCGACGCGCCGGGTCTCCCCGTCGGCCATGGTGATCGTCGGACGGCTGACCTGGAAGTCGTAGAAGTCCTCCGGGTCCAGCTCGGTCACCTGCCGGGCCTGCCAGACCTGCTCCAGGTGTTCCACGGCGGCGGTGGAGGCGTCGGCGGCGTCGTTCCAGCCCTCGAAGGCCGCGATGGCGACCGGCGAGCGCAGTACCGGCAGCCCGTCGAACTCGGTCACGCCGTCACCTCACCCTGCTCGTCGGGCGCGGCGTCGCCCCGTCGCACTGTCGCACCCCTGTTGTCCTTCACGTCCGCCAGCCTACGTGCCGCCGACGGGGCCGGCCCGTCGGCCGCGCCGGTCGCCCAGGGTGACCACCCGGGCGAACCGGCGCAAAGGCGTACGCCGGTCGGCCGGGCAGTATGTGGGAAGGCCCGGTTCGGGTGAGTCTGGCGTACTCGGGCGCACTAACCTGGGCCATGTGCCTATTTCGTTGCGTGACCTGCTGGCCGATCGGATCCTGATCGCGGACGGCGCGATGGGGACGATGCTCCAGGCCGCCGATCTCACCCTTGACGACTTCGACGGCCTCGAAGGCTGCAACGAGATCCTCAACGTGACCCGGCCGGACGTGGTCCGAGGCGTGCACGACGCCTATCTGGCCGCCGGCGCGGACTGCGTGGAGACCAACACGTTCGGCGCGAACCTGCCCAACCTCGCCGAGTACGGCATCCCCGGCCGCATCCGGGAGCTGTCCGAGGCGGGCGCGCGGATCGCGCGGGAGGCCGCCGACGAGTACGCGACGCCGGAGCACCCCCGGTTCGTGCTCGGCTCGATGGGTCCGGGCACCAAGCTGCCCACGCTCGGGCACGCGAGCTACGCCTCGCTGCGTGACGCGTACCAGGAGAACGCCGCCGGTCTGATCGCCGGCGGGGCGGACGCGCTGATCATCGAGACCTGCCAGGACCTGCTCCAGGTCAAGGCGGCGGTGGTCGGGTCGAAGCGGGCCCGCGCCGAGGCGGGCCGGGACGTGCCGATCATCTGTCAGGTGGCGGTGGAGACCACCGGCACGATGCTGCTGGGCAGCGAGATCGGCGCCGCGCTGACCGCGATCGAGCCGCTCGGCGTCGACCTGATCGGGCTCAACTGCTCGACCGGCCCGGCGGAGATGGGCGAGCACCTGCGCTACCTGGCGCAGCACTCGCGTATCCCGATCTCGGTGATGCCGAACGCGGGCCTGCCGGTGCTCACGGCTGACGGGGCGTACTTCCCGCTCAGCCCGGACGAGCTGGCCGACGCGCTGGAGCGGTTCGTCACCGACTACGGCGTGGGCCTGATCGGCGGCTGCTGCGGCACCACCCCGGAGCACATCCGGGTGCTGGTGGAGCGGCTGGGCGGGCGGGCGCCGGTGGCGCGGGAGCCGAAACCGGAGGCCGGCGTCTCCTCGATCTACCACCACGTGCCGTTCGCCCAGGACGCCAGCATCCTGATGGTGGGGGAGCGGACCAACGCCAACGGCTCGAAGGCGTTCCGCGAGTCCATGCTCGCCGGGGACTGGCAGGCCTGCGTGGAGGTCGCCCGCAGCCAGGCCCGGGACGGCTCGCACCTGCTCGACCTCTGCGTCGACTACGTGGGCCGCGACGGCACGCAGGACATGCGGGAGCTGGCCGGCCGGTTCGCCACCGCGTCGACGCTGCCGATCGTGCTGGACTCCACCGAACCGGCGGTGATCGAGGCCGGCCTGGAGATGCTCGGCGGCCGGTGCGTGGTCAACTCGGTCAACTTCGAGGACGGCGACGGCCCCGACTCCCGCTACGCGCGGGTCATGCCGGTGGTCAAGGAGCACGGCGCCGCCGTCGTGGCGCTGCTCATCGACGAGGAGGGCCAGGCCCGCACCCGCGAGTGGAAGGTACGGGTCGCCTCCCGGCTGATCGACGACCTGACCGGCCGGTGGGGGATGCGCCGGGAGGACATCCTCATCGACGCGCTGACGTTCCCGATCGCCACCGGGCAGGAGGAGACCCGCCGCGACGGCATCGAGACGATCGAGGCGATCCGGGAGATCGCGGCGCGCTACCCGGGCGTCAACTTCACCGCCGGCATCTCCAACGTGTCGTTCGGCCTCAACCCGGCGGCCCGGCAGGTGCTCAACTCGGTGTTCCTGCACGAGTGCGCCCAGGCCGGGCTGACCTCGGCGATCGTGCACGCCAGCAAGATCCTGCCGATGTCGCGGATCCCGGACGAGCAGCGCGAGGTGGCGCTCGACCTGGTGTACGACAGGCGTCGCGAGGGGTACGACCCGGTGCAGCGGTTCATCGAGGCCTTCGAGGGCGTGGACGCGGCGTCGGCGCGCGCCACCCGGGCCGAGGAACTGGCCGCGCTGCCGCTGGACGAGCGGCTCAAGCGGCGGATCATCGACGGCGAGCGCAACGGCCTGGAGGCCGACCTGGACACGGCGATGGCGCAGGGGCGTACGCCGCTGTCCATCATCAACGACCTGCTGCTGGACGGCATGAAGGTGGTCGGCGAGCTGTTCGGCTCCGGGCAGATGCAGTTGCCGTTCGTGCTCCAGTCCGCCGAGGTGATGAAGACCGCGGTGGCCTACCTGGAGCCGCACATGGAGAAGACCGACGACGACGGCAAGGGCCGCATCGTGCTCGCCACCGTCAAGGGCGACGTGCACGACATCGGCAAGAACCTGGTCGACATCATCCTGTCCAACAACGGCTACGACGTGGTCAACATCGGCATCAAGCAGCCGATCAACGCGATCCTCGACGCGGCCGAGGAGCACCGGGCCGACGCCATCGGCATGTCCGGCCTGCTGGTCAAGAGCACAGTGATCATGAAGGAGAACCTGGCCGAGATGGCCTCCCGGGGCGTGGCCGAGCGCTGGCCGGTGCTGCTCGGCGGCGCGGCGCTGACCCGCGCGTACGTCGAGGACGACCTGCGGTCGATCTACCCGGGCCAGGTGCACTACGCCCGCGACGCGTTCGAAGGGCTGTCCCTGATGGACCGCGTGATGGCGGCCAAGCGCGGCGGCGCGCCGGTGATCGACCCGGAGCGCGAGGCGGCACTGGCGGCCCGCCGGGAGCGCCGCGAGCGGCAGCGGGCGCAGGTGCGCGAGGCGCTGCCCGAACTGGACGACGCCTCGGTGCGCTCCGACGTGGCGGTGGACGTGGCGGTGCCGAAACCGCCGTTCTTCGGCACCCGCGTCGTCAAGGGCGTGCCGCTGGCCGACTACGCGGCGCTGCTGGATGAGCGGGCCACGTTCCTGGGCCAGTGGGGGCTGCGCGGCGCCCGCGGCGGCAAGGGCCCGTCGTACGAGGAACTGGTCGAGACCGAGGGCCGGCCCCGGCTACGGTACTGGCTGGACCGCCTGATCTCCGACCAGGTGCTGGAGGCGGCCGTGGTGTACGGCTACTTCCCGGCGTACTCCGAGGGCAACGACCTGGTGGTGCTGGACGAGAACGGGCACAGCGAGCGGGCCCGGTTCTCCTTCCCCCGGCAGCGGCAGGAGCGGCGGCTGTGCCTGGCCGACTTCTTCCGGCCCAAGGGCGACCAGCTCGACGTGGTGGCGTTGCAGCTGGTCACCGTGGGGCAGCCGATCAGCGAGTACACGGCGAAGATGTTCGCCGGCAACGAGTACCGCGACTACCTGGAGGTGCACGGCCTGTCGGTGCAGCTCACCGAGGCACTGGCCGAGTACTGGCACCGGCGGATCCGCGCCGAGCTGGTGCTGCCCGGCGGCGGCACGGTCGCCGACGAGGATCCGGCCGACCTGGCGGGTCTGCTGCGCACCGACTACCGGGGCTGCCGGTACGCGTTCGGCTACCCGGCCTGCCCGGACCTGGAGGACCGGGCGAAGATCGTGGAGCTGCTGGGCGCGGAGCGGATCGGCGTGCAGTTGTCGGAGGAGTTCCAGTTGGTGCCGGAGCAGGCCACCGACGCGATCGTGGTGCACCACCCGGAGGCGAACTACTTCAACGCCAAGTGATCGCCGTAGGCGCTCTGACCTCCGGTGGAGCGCCTACGGCAAGCTCCAGCCGTTAGAGGTGGACCAACGGTGCCGAACCGTGACCATGCAGCCTCGAACCGGCGGAACAACGCCGCCCTTACTCATGTGGTCGGTGTGCCGTCACGTGTCGTAGAGGCCGTCCCACGGCTCGTGGAACCCTAGGCGATCCGGATACAGCTCGACCCAGTCGACGTGGCTGCCGTCGCCCGCCCGGTCGCCGGACTCGTCGACCAGACCGAACACGACGCCGTCCTGACGGGTCTGGAACAGTTGTACGGCGATGTCGCCGTACGACCTGCCGGGCAGGCTCGCGAGCAGCCCGTCGAGTGCCTCGCTCAGCGCGCCTCGATCCGGAACCCGCGTGATGGTCGAGCTCCGGTACGTCCCGTGGTGGTCGAAGAGGTGCACGTACGCGTGGTGGTCCCACGCCGAGGCGAGGAACAGCCCTTCGTCGTAGCGGCCGATCGTGTCCGTCCGGTGGCCGGGCTCGTGCGCGATGGGAATCAGCCGGGGTACGGGCACCCGATCAACGTAGCGTACGAGCGCGGGGCGCCCGCCATGGCGGCGGACGCCCCGAAGCGTCGACGTGCCGGTCAGCCGATCAGCGTGACCGAGTAGTCGTACGTGGTCCCGGTCACCGAGTACGTGGCGGTCTGCCCGTTCTCGCAGTACGACACGAAGCTGCTCGGGGTCCGCGTCGCGCCGGCCACCGCGTCCACCACCGGGCGGACGTCGGCGCCGACCGGCAGCGCCGTGGTGGTGAGATCGATCGTCCGCGACTGGTTGATCGGGTAGTTGTCGGTGTTCGCCGTCTCCAGACCGTTGCTCGCCTGAACGCTGAAGGACATCACGAAGGCGGCGTTGTTCACCACGGCGATGCGCTGAACGCAGGGTTCTGCCTGCGCGCTGGCCGCGGAGGCCCCAGCCAGTGCCGATGCCCCGGCGGCGAGCGTCCCGGCGAGTGCGGCTCCGACGAGCCTGGCGCGGAAGGTCATGGTGTCACCTCTCGGTCGAACGTGGTGCCGGGCGCCGACTTGCGGCGCCCGGCGTTCGGTCCATATCGGAGTGCCCGGTCGTTTTCGATCGAACCCTGCGAATCGAGAGTGTTTTGTGGCCCGGCCCACTCACCGGGAGCGGAGTGTCAGTCGGTCCTCGCGCCCAGGCTTCGCGTCAGGGCGGGGATCATCACCGCCGCCGCGACCAGGTGCAGCGCGACCAGCGTGACGCTCGTCGTGGCGGCGGCCCCGACGAGGAACGGCGGCGCCAGCGACAGCGTGGTCAGCGCCACCGCCGTCCACACGAACCGCGACGCGGGATGCGCGCTGAACCGCAGCAGTACGGCGGCGATGACGACCCCGACGAGCGAGAAGAAGCCGGTCACCACGGTGAATCCGCCGAGCGGGATGGCCTCGTCACCGCCGTCCGGGATCGCGAAGTCGACGCCGGCGGCCCGCGCGAGCGCCGCGCCGAGCGTGGTTGCAGTCATCGCGACGAGTGTGGCGACGACGCCGGTGACGGCGAGCCGCCGGAAGCCGTGCGAACGGCGAGAGCCCACGCCGGTGCCGGTGCTGCTGATCATGTCGCTCCTCCGAAAGTCGGGGGTCAGGACTCGTACCGTCGCGGTACGACGGCCGGGGTTGCGCAGCGCGCGTACTCCGGTGTCGCGCAGCCAGAAACCGGCGTCGCGGCGCAGGACCGGCCCGGGCGCGCCGTCGCGCAGCTCCAGCTGCACCCGTCCGCGCGTGACCACGCCGTACGCGGAATGCCATTGGGCCGCGACCACCGCGACGCGCGCGCCGCCGGGCAGCGCGAGCGTCCGCACCGGCACTACGGGGTACGGTCGGCCGGCAGGCGCTCGGGCAGCCCGAGGCGCGGGAACTGGTCGGCGTGGAACGTGACGATCTCGGTGATCGCCCCGCCGGTGACGCGCAGGGCGTCGACGGTGAGCGGCAGGTACGCGCCGTCGCTCTCCTGCCACAGGTAGAACGCGACGGCGGGCTGCCGGTTCACGGCGGTGGGCACGGCCCGCATGCTGCCCAGGCTCTCGAAGCCGTCCGCGACCCAGTCGGCGACCACCGCGTCCCGGCCGATCTGCAGCCCCGGGGTGGGGGGCATCGAGCAGCGCACGTCGTCGCGCAGCATGGCGGCGAGAGCGGCGACGTCCTTGGCGACGGCGGCGTCGGTGAAGCGGCGTACCAGCTCGCGGGTGCGGGTGTCGG
>NZ_JAGPXV010000150.1:0-10338 GCF_018070405.1 Micromonospora sp. D75 | reverse complement strand
GTGGTGCTGGACGCCATGTGCAAGGCCGCGCCCACCGGGATCGTCTGCCTGACCGGTGTGTCCAGCGGCGGACGGACCATCAACTTCGACGCCGGGGCGCTCAACCGGGAGCTGGTGCTGGAGAACAACGTGGTGTTCGGCTCGGTGAACGCCGGCCGGCGGCACTGGGACCTGGCCGCCGAGGCGCTCGCCCAGGCGGACCAGTCCTGGCTGACGTCGCTGATCACCCGCCGCGTACCGGTCTCGAACTACCGGGAGGCGTACGCCCGCACCGGCGAGGACATCAAGGCGGTGCTGGACTTCACGCAGTGAGGCGGGGCGCCGCGGTCGACGCCCCGCGCCCTCAGATGCCGGGCAGCCGGCCGTTGCGGAACAGGTCCACGAAGAGCTGGTGGTCCTCGCGGGCCCGGATCCCGTACCGGTGCGCGAAGTCGACCAGGTAGTCGACGAACCCGTCCGGGTCGGAGTCGACGGCAGCGACGATCGCCTCCTCGGTGGAGTAGTCGACCAGGTCGTGGCTGGACTCGTCGTCGGCCACCGAGTGCATCCGGGCCACCGCGCGGCCCAGGTCGGCGAGCACCCCGGCCAGCTCCTCCGGCTCGTTCACGTCGGCCCAGTCGAGGTCCGCCGCGTACGGGGAGACCTCCGCGACGAGCTGGCCGACGCCGTCCAGCTCGGTGAAGCCCAGCCACGGGTCGGCGTGCGCCTGCAACGCGCGCTGCGACTCGGCGGTGCGGTGCCCCTGGTGCCGGAAGTACGACCGGACCCGCTCGTCGTCGACGTACCGCGCCACGGCCGGCACCTGCGCCTGCTTCATGTAGATGACGACGTCGTTCTCCAGCGCTTGGGTGTGCCCCTCCAGCAGCAGGTTGTACGACGGCAGCCCGGCCGACCCGATGCCGACGCCCTTGCGCAGCACCACGTCCTTGATGCCGGTGGCCACCGGGCGCAGCCGGGCGGCCGAGTCCGGCAGCGTGTGCAGGTAGTCGGCGAACGCGGCGCAGACCTTCTCCCGGGTGGCGTCGTCGATCTCGTGCACGCCGTCGCCGAGGGAGAACCGGCGCTCGTAGTTGTCGACGGTGGTCTGCGCGGCGAGCAGGTCCACCCGGGTGTTCAGCCGCGCCTGCTGGAGCACCCGGCGCAGCACGCCGTCGGCGTTGTCCAGCGTGATCGAGCCGATCGCGTCGTCCCCGCCGGCCGCGATGGCCCGCAGCTCGGCCAGGTACGACCGGGCGAAGCCGGTGACCAGTTCGCCGATCACCCGGTCGGAGAGGGCCTTCGCGTAGCCGATCAGCGCCACGCTCGCCGCGAGGCGCTTCAGGTCCCAGGTGAACGGCCCGACGTACGCCTCGTCGAAGTCGTTGACGTTGAACACGAGCTGCCCGGAGGCGTTCATGTAGGTGCCGAAGTTCTCGGCGTGCAGGTCGCCGTGGATCCACACCCGGCTGGTCCGGCCGTCGAGGAACCGGTCGCTGCCGAAGTCGCCGCGCTGGTCGGCGTAGAACAGCGCCGCGCTGCCCCGGTAGAACGCGAACGGTGACGCGGCCATCTTGCGGAACTTACGGCGGAACGCCGCCGGGTCGATCGCCATGGACGCGCCGAACTCCTCGGTCAGCACGTCGATGATGAATGCGGAGCGCTTCTCCGCGAAGTCGGTCATGAGCCGCAGGCTAGACCGGCGGCGCCACCCGACGGCTCAGCCGAGCGGCGGACGGACCGGCGGCGCGGTCAGCGCCTCGACCGGCCGCGCCACAGCGTCCGCCGGAGAGGCGAGCGCGTCGGGGCGGGCCACGCCGCCGACGCCGGACTGCTCGGCGGCGATCTTCTCCTGGAGGCGCAGGATGCCGTGCAGCAGCGCCTCCGGGCGCGGCGGGCAGCCGGGCACGTACACGTCGACCGGGATGAGCTGGTCGACGCCCTTGGTGACCGAGTAGGAGTCCCAGTACGGGCCGCCGCAGTTGGAGCAGGCGCCGAACGAGATCACGTACTTCGGTTCGGGCATCTGGTCGTAGAGCCGCTTGACCGCCGGGGCCATCTTGTCGGTGACGGTGCCGCTGACCACCATCAGGTCGGCCTGCCGGGGGCCGTGGGCGAACGGGATCACGCCGAGCCGCATGAAGTCGTGCCGGCCCATGCTGGTCGCGATGAACTCGATGGCGCAGCAGGCCAGGCCGAAGTTGAACACCCAGAGCGAGTAGCGGCGGCCCCAGTTCAGCACGAACCGGATCGGCTCGCCGAGCACGCCCGGCAGCTGCATCTCCGACCTCCCGCTGTCCGTGAACCCCGAGCAGACAGTCAACCACAGCGGTCCGGTGTCGTACCCACGACAGGGAACCCGGGCAACTGTCCCCGGGGCCGGCGGGTGTCTTCACTGTCGGGCGGACGGAACCACCGCCGCCCACCACGGGGATCACGGAGGACCTGTCATGACCACACGTACGGCACGAGTCGCCACCGCGCTGCTGGCCGGGGCGGCAGCGCTGTTCGCGCTGGCCACGCCCGCCGCCGCCACGAGCGGCACCGCGGCGGCACGGCTGACCGTCGACACCGGGCCGCTGGTGCTGACGCCCACCGACCGGGGGTACGTCGGCACGCTGGCCGCGACGATCAGCAACCGGGGCCGGGCCGACGGCGTCGCCGACCTGCGCATCACCGAGCCGGCCGGCGCCTCGTTCATCGGCCTCGACGACGGCACGCCGTGGTTCACCGAGGACCTGGTGGACAACCGCCGGGTCATCGGCAGCTTCGGCGGCCGGGTCGCGGCGGGCGACAGCCGGGCCCTGCGGCTCAACTTCCAGGTCTGGACGACCGCGCGCGCCTACCCGATGGTCGCGCCGGGCGGCTCGATCGCGGTGGTGCCGGGCGGCGGCACCCGGGTCGCGGACCGCGACTTCTTCCCGACCGTGTTCCGGTCCACCTCGGGCAGCGTCCGCGCGCCGCGCGTCTACCGGCAGGCCACCGAGACGGACCTGACCGTCAACGGTCGTGACGTGACGCTGACCCGCCAGGCCGACGGAAGCCTGCTGGGCCGCATGCCGGTGACGGTGCGCTACGGCAACGACGCGCCGTCGTTCCGGCTCGCCGCGCGGGCGGCCCTGCCCGCCGGGGTCGAGGTCTGGAGCACCGACCCGCAGGACCTGCCCAGCTTCCCGGACTCGTTCGACGTCCCGGGCGGCCGGTTCATGCCCGGCGAGGAGCGCAGGTTCGACGTCGTCCTGCGGGCACCGGCCGGAACGCCGGCCGGCGTGCTGGGCAGCGGCACGTTCACCGTCGAGGCCCGCTACGTGAACGAGCCGGTCGCAGACGTCGACCCGGCGGACGACACCACCACGTTCAGCGTCGGCGCGGCCGGCTGAGACACCGCACGACACGGCCCGCCCGGTCTCCGGGCGGGCCGCGTCCACGTGACCAGGCCGGGCCGCGTCCGCGTCACCAGGCCGGGCGCTGGAGCAACCCGACGAACTCGGCGAGCAGCCGCTCCCGCAGCCGGGCCGGCGCGGCGTCGAGCAGTGTGTTGACCACCGCCATCCGCTCCGGCGCACCGGCGTCGGCCGCCAGGCCGAGCCCGCCCGCCAGCCCGGCCACCAGATCGGGGGTGAGCGCCTCCGGGGTGAGGCTGCCGGCCAGCGCCAGCAGCTCCGGCGGCAGCACCACCGGCCCGGCGGCGCGGGCCGCCGCGACCGCCTCGGCCAGCGCCGGGCCGAACTCGGCCACCCGGGGCGCCACCGCCGCGGTCACCGTCAGGTGCACGCTGGCCGGCAGATCGGCGTACGTGAGCTGGGGCTGGGTGTGCCAGCCGCGCGCGGTCAGCTCGTCGACCAGCACGAACAGGTCGAGCCCCGGATCGTCGCTGGTGAAGCAGACGACAGTGGTCTCCGGTTCGGCCATCAGCCGCAGCCCGTCGGTGGCCCGGATCGCGTCGGCGAGCCCGGCGACCGCGTCCCGGGTGGCGGCGGCAAGCCGCAGGTACCCGTCCTCGCCGAGGTGCCGCAGCGTGGCGTACGCGGCGGCGATCGGCCCGCCGGAGCGGGTGGAGGCGATCACCGGGTTGACCATCGTGTACCCGGGCCAGTCCGCGTACGCGAAGAACTGCGGGGCGCGCAGCGCCGGATCGCGGTGCAGCAGCACCGAGACGCCCTTCGGCGCGTACGCGTACTTGTGCTGGTCCACCGAGATCGAGGTGACCCCCGGCACGGCGAAGTCGAACGGCGGCACCGGCGCGCCGAGCCGCCGTAGCCAGGGCAGCGCCCAGCCGCCGAAGCAGGCGTCCACGTGGCATCGCACCCCGGCCGCCTGCGCGACGGCGGCGATCTCCGCGACCGGGTCGACCACCCCGTGCGCGTACGACGGCGCGGACGCCACCACCAGCACGGTCTCCGGGCGGATCGCGGCGGCCACCGCTGCCACGTCCGGGCGCAGCGTCACCGGGTCGACCGGCACCGTGTCCAGAGCGACCCGCAGGTAGTGCGCCGCCTTGGCGAACGCGGCGTGCGCGCTCGCCGGCGCCACGATCCGCGGCTCGGTCAGGTCGGGGCGGGCGTCCCGGGCCGCCTTGACGGCGAGCAGCAGCGACTCGGTGCCGCCACTGGTGACGCTGCCCACCACGTCCGGCGCGCCGGTGCCGGGGCCGCCGCCGAGCAGCCGGGCGGCGGCGCCGACGAGCGCGTTCTCCATCGCCAGCAGCGACGGGAACGCGGTCGGGTCGAGGCCGTTGACGTGGGCGCTCTGCGCGTACGCGGCCTGCGCCAGCTCGTCCAGACCGGCCACGCCGGGGTCGTAGACGTACGCGAACAGCCGCCCGCCGTGCGTGGGCCGGTCGGCGTCCCGCAGCGCGCGGATCTCGCCGAGTACGTCCGCCGCGGGCATCCCCTGGGCGGGCAGCGCACCGGCGCCTGCCGTGTCGGTCATCGGGTGGTTCCTCTCGTGGACGGGGTGCTCACGCCCGCGCGGCCGGCGCGGCGTCATCGGCCTCGGGTGCGGCGGCGGTCAGCTGGGCCGGGGTCAGGGTGTAGCCGCGCAGCAGCACCAGCGGGATCGCCACCAGCAGGGCGGGCAGCACGGTGAAGCCGAGCAGCACACCGAGACGGGCCGTGTCGGACTGGACGGCGGCGGTACCGGTGGACGAGGAGACATAGCCGGACAGCTGCAGCACCAGCCCGTAGATGCCCGGCCCCAGCGCCAGCCCGAACGTCTCCCCGGCGGTCCACAGCCCGGTGAACACCCCGGCCTGCCGCCGTCCGGTGCGCGCCGTGTCGTACGCGATGCAGTCCGGCAGCATGGCCAGCGCGAACACCTGCTGGCCCGCGTACCCGACGCCGATCACCGCGACCACCGCGTAGGCCGCGGCGGCGGGCAGCGCGGGCGCGGCGACCAGGGTCAGCGCGCCCACCGCGAAGATCAGCGACGCGGCGACCAGCGACGCCCGCTTGCCCAGCCGGGCGCCGGCCCGCGACCACAGCGGCATGACCAGCAGCGCGGGTGCGACGAAGCAGGCGAACAGCAGCGTCGGGCCGCTGTCCGGCTCGCGCAGCACCTGGCCGGCGAAGTACTTCACCCCGGCCAGCACGGTGGCCACCCCGGCGGACTGGATCACGAAGCAGATCAGCAGCACCCGGAACGGCCGGTTGCCGGTGGCGACAGCGAGCTGGGCGCGCAGGCTCGGCTCGCTCTCCCCCACCGTGCCGGTCGGCGCGGACCGGGTGCCCAGGAACACACCGACGGTGCCGGCGACGATGAGCGCGGCGACGAACAGGCCCATCCACCGGTGACCGGGCACGCCGTCGCCGCCCGCGCTCACCACGGCCGGGGCCACCGCGCCGGAGACCAGGATGGCCAGCGCCAGCACCGCGATCCGCCAGGTCATCAGCCGGGTACGCTCCGCCGGGTCGGCGGTCAGCTCGGCCGGCATGGCCACGTACGGCACCTGGAAGAACGCGAACGCGGTGGCTGTCGCCAGGAACGCCAACGCCACGTACGCGGCGGCGGCCGGACCGTTCGCGAACGGCGCGGCGAAGATCGAGGCGAACAGCACGGCGAGCGCCAGCCCGCCGACCAGCAGGTACGGGCGGCGGGCGCCCCAGCGGGAGCGGGTCCGGTCGGAGATCCGCCCGGCGACCGGGTTGACCAGCACGTCCCACGCCTTCGGCAGGAGCACCAGCAGCGCGGCCAGCCCGGCGGCGACGCCGAGCGTGTCGGTGAGGTACGGCAGCAGGAGCAGCCCGGGCACGGTGCCGAACGCGCCGGTGACCAGGGAACCGAGCGCGTATCCGAGGTGCACCCGGCGGGGCAGGCCCGAAGCTGTCATGGAGCCGAATGCTACTCACGTTATGGCTCGCGTCACATCCCCTCCCGGACGCTGCTTGTTCGATGCCGCCAGGCGCTCGCGAGTCGCAACAAGCCGCAGGTCGGCACCGTTACCCTGTAGGGCATGGACCCGGCCCGATCCGTTCGCAGCTCGCGGGCACCGTACGAGGCCCGCCCCGGCCGCCGTGCGGTCGTGGTCCCCGCCCTGAGCGAATTGCAGGGCCCGGTCACCGGCATCGTCGAGTTGCCCCACCGGCTGTTCTGGCAACCCGACCGGCACGTCGACCTCGACGTTCCGGGGCTGCTCGCCTGGATGTACGAGACGGTGCTCACCGAAGCCGTTCATCCCGACGAGCTGCGCACCTGGCTGCACGGACCCACCCTCGTCCGGCTGTGGCCCGAGCTTTACGTGCCCCGCGGTGTCCGCCGCGCCTGGGAAGAGAGCCACCCGGTGCTGCGCGCCCGGGACGTCGCCGCCTGATGTCACCCGCGCCGGACCCGTTCCAGCACGAGGTCGCCCGTATCGCGCTCGCCGTGGCCGGCCGACACGGCTTCGCCCTCGCCGGCGGCCAGGCCCTCATCGCCCACGGCATCGGCGCCCGTCCCACCGAGGACGTGGACCTGTTCACCGATCTCGACGGCGGGGTCACCGCAGCCGCCGAGCTGGTGCACGCCACCCTGCTCGATGCCGGGTTTCAGGTCGAGACCATCGCCGAGCCCACCGAGCTGGACGATGTCTTCTACGGCTTCGAACACGACATGACCGAGTTCGAGGTTCGCCGCGACGACCGGACCGTACGACTGCAACTCGTGCGCTTCGCGCGCAGCGCCAGCCCGATCGTGCTCGACGTCGGGCCGGTGCTGCACCTGGACGACGTGATCGGCACCAAAGTCGCCGCCATGGTGACCCGTGCTCAACCCCGCGACTACATCGACGTAGCCGCCGCGCTCCGCCGGTACAGCAGGAACGACCTGGTGGACCTCGCACGGCGTGCCGACCCGGCGCTCACCGACGAAGAGTTCCAGGACGCGCTGCAGCGCCTCGACCGCCTCCCCGACACCGTCTTCGCGCTCTACCGCCTCACCCCGGCTGAGATCCACGACCTCCGGCACGCGTTCTCCGAGTGGCCGCGATGACTCGGCCCCGTTGAGCGGAGTCGCGATCGATCGACCGGCCGCCTCCGACGCGGTCGGGTCACCCCTCGTCCGGCGACCAGGACGCCGCCGCCAGGTCCACCCGGTCGCCGCGCAGCGGGCACCCCTCGGCGAGCAGCCGTTCCCGCGCCTTGCGCTCGTGACCCGGCGGCAGCCGGCCGGCCGAGTTCACCACCCGGTGCCACGGCACGCCGCCCCCGTGCCGCGCCATGATCGAGCCGACCAGCCGCGGCGACGCCCGCCCGGAGCGGTCGGCAAGCGCGTCGGCCACCGCCCCGTACGACATCACGCGGCCCGGCGGGATCCGCTCGACAAGTGCCAGCACCGCCTCGACGTACTCGTCAGGTGTCACGAGCTGCCACGATATGGGAACGCGCCGCGGCGTCACAGACCGCAGCGCGCAGAATGGTCGGGTGCGCGAAGCAGTCACCTCGGCCCGCCGGATCGTCGTCAAGATCGGTTCGTCCTCGCTGACCACCGCGACCGGCGGCCTGGACGACGCCCGGGTCGACGCGCTCGTCGACACGCTCGGCGGGCTGGCCGCCGCCGGACGCGAGGTGGTGCTGGTCTCCTCCGGCGCGATCGCCGCCGGCCTCGCCCCGCTGCGGCTGCCCCGGCGCCCGCGCGACCTGGCCACCCAGCAGGCCGCCGCCAGCGTCGGGCAGGGCCTGCTGATCGGACGGTACGCTGCCGCGTTCGCCCGGCACGGCCGCACCGTCGGGCAGGTGCTGCTCACCGTGGACGACGTGACCCGGCGCGCGCACTACCGCAACGCGTACCGGACGCTGCGGAAACTGCTCGACCTGCGGGCCGTGCCGATCGTCAACGAGAACGACACGGTGGCCACCGAGGAGATCCGGTTCGGCGACAACGACCGCCTCGCCGCGCTCGTCGCCGCGCTCGTCGACGCCGACCTGCTGGTGCTGCTCTCCGACGTCGACGCGCTCTGGACCGGCAACCCGGCCCGCCCGGGCAGCACCCGCATCACCGAGGTGCACGGCGAGGGTGACCTCGCGGGCGTGGACATCGGCGGGGCCGGCCGGGCCGGGGTGGGCACCGGGGGCATGGTGACGAAGGTGGAGGCGGCCCGCATCGCGACCGGCTTCGGCATCCCGGTGGTGCTGACCGCCGCGCCGCTGGCCGCGCCGGCGCTGGCCGGGGAGCCCGTCGGCACGTACTTCCACCCGAGCAGCCGCCGTCCCGCCGCGCGCCTGTTCTGGCTGGCGCACGCCACCGCGCCCCGGGGCCGCCTGCACCTCGACCCGGGCGCGGTGCAGGCGGTGGTGGGCCGCCGCAAGTCGCTGCTGCCCGCCGGCATCACCGCCGTCGACGGCGCGTTCACCGCCGGGGACCCGGTCGACCTGGTCGACACCGCCGGCGCGCCGGTGGCCCGCGGGCTGGTCAACTACGACGCGGTGGAACTGCCCGGCCTGCTCGGCCGTTCCACCTCCGAACTCGCCGCGGCGCTCGGCCCGGCGTACGAACGTGAGGTCGTCCACCGCGACGACCTCGTCCTGCTGTAAGCAAGGGCCCCTTATTAACAGACGTCTGTTAATAAGGGGCCCCTCCTTAAAACACCTCCGAAGGAGTACGCACGATGAGCGTCGTCGAGCAGGCCCGGCGAGCCCGGGACGCGGCAGAAGCCCTGGCCACGGCCACCCGTACCGTCAAGGACGCCGCGCTGCACGCGATGGCCGACGCGCTCGTGGCGCGTACCCCCGAGGTGTTGGCGGCGAACGCCGCGGACCTGGCGGCCGGGCGCGAGGCCGGGCTGTCCGCGGCCGTGCTGGACCGGCTCGCGCTCGACGAGGGCCGGGTGGCGGCGATCGCCGACGCGCTGCGCCAGATGGCCGCGCTGCCCGATCCGGTCGGTGAGGTGGTACGCGGCTCGACGCTGCCGAACGGCCTGGAGCTGCGCCAGATCCGGGTGCCGTTCGGGGTCGTCGGCATCGTCTACGAGGGCCGGCCGAACGTGACAGTCGACGCGGCCGGGATCTGCCTGAAGTCCGGCAACGCGGCGCTGCTGCGCGGCTCCTCGTCGGCCGCGCACTCGAACGCGGCGCTGGTCGAGGTGCTGCGCGACGCGGTCGCCGGCGCCGGGCTGCCGGCCGACGCGGTGCAGCTGCTCGACTCCAGCACCCGTGACTCGGTCAAGGAACTGATGCGCGCCCGCGGCCTGGTCGACGTGCTGATCCCGCGCGGCGGCGCGTCGCTGATCCGCGCCGTGGTCGAGGAGTCGACGGTGCCGGTGATCGAGACCGGCGTGGGCAACTGCCACGTGTACGTCGATGCCGCCGCCGACCTCGGCAAGGCGCTTGCGGTCACGCTGAACGCCAAGACCCAGCGCCTGTCCACCTGCAACACCGCCGAGTCGCTGCTGGTGCACCGCGACGTCGCCGACGCCTTCCTGCCGGCGGTGCTCGCCGCGTTCGCCGAGGCCGGGGTGACCGTGCACGGCACGCCCGAGGTGGCCGCCCACTCCGACGCCGTGGTACCGGCCACCGAGGAGGACTTCGGCACCGAGTACCTCTCCGCCGACATCTCGGTCGCCGTGGTCGACTCACTCGACGCGGCGGTCGCGCACATCCGCCGGTACGGCACCGGTCACACCGAGGCGATCGTCACCGACTCGCAGCGGGCGGCCCGGGAGTTCGTGGCCCGGGTGGACTCGGCCGCGGTCATGGTCAACGCGTCCACCCGGTTCACCGACGGCGGCGAGTTCGGATTCGGCGCGGAGATCGGCATCTCGACGCAGAAGCTGCACGCGCGCGGCCCGATGGGCCTGCCGGAGCTGACCAGCACCAAGTACGTGGTGACCGGCGACGGTCACCTGCGCTGACCGACCTTGCCCGTTGTGGCGCGCCGGCGCCACCCCCGCAC
>NZ_JAGPXV010000015.1:0-23520 GCF_018070405.1 Micromonospora sp. D75 | reverse complement strand
CGGTACGGGAGCGCACCTTGTCGGCGCACGTGGTCAGCACGGCGTGGGCGTCCAGGCCGAGGCTCTCGATGGCGACGAGCGCGGTGAACGCCACGTCGGCGAGTTCGGCGGCGACCTCCTCGCGGGTGTGCGTCACCCCCTTGCGCGGGTTCTGCCCGAGCATCCCGATCCAGGCGGCGGCGACCTCGCCGGCCTCCTCGCCGATCTTGAGGATGCGACAGGTCAGCTCGGTGTCGCCGCGGCCGTTCGCGGCGTCCAGCCAGGCGCGCGCGTCCCGCGCCGTTGTCCAGATGGTGGCGTCCACGGCGACCAGTGAACCTGATCGCGCAGACCGTTCGTATCCTGGGGCGACGCAGGCCAGCAGGTCTGCGGCCCAGGCGAGAGGAGGTGCCCGTGATGCCGGAGACCGTCGAGTCGGTGTTCGCCGGCGTGGTCGCCCGGAACCCGGGAGAGCCCGAGTTCCACCAGGCGGTCCGCGAGGTACTGGAGAGCATCGGTCCGGCCCTGGCCCGGCATCCCGAGTACGCCGAGGTGGTCGAGCGGATCTGCGAGCCCGAGCGGCAGGTCATCTTCCGGGTGCCGTGGGAGGACGACCAGGGCCGGGTACGGGTGAACCGCGGCTTCCGGGTGGAGTTCAACAGCGCGCTCGGCCCGTTCAAGGGCGGGCTGCGCTTCCACCCGTCGGTCTACCTGGGCATCGTGAAGTTCCTCGGCTTCGAGCAGATCTTCAAGAACGCGCTGACCGGCCTGGCGATCGGCGGCGGCAAGGGCGGCGCGGACTTCGACCCGAAGGGTCGCTCCGACCGCGAGGTGATGCGGTTCTGCCAGAGCTTCATGACCGAGCTGTACCGGCACATCGGCCCGCAGACCGACGTGCCGGCCGGGGACATCGGGGTGGGCGGCCGGGAGATCGGCTACCTGTTCGGGCAGTACAAGCGGATCACCAACCGGTACGACGCGGGCGTGCTCACCGGCAAGGGCCTGGCGTACGGGGGCGCGCAGGCGCGCCGGGAGGCGACCGGGTACGGCGCGGTGTTCTTCGCCGACGAGATGCTCCGGCAGGCGGGTGACAGCCTGGAGGGCAAGCGGGTGGTGGTGTCCGGCTCCGGCAACGTCGCCATCTACGCGATCGAGAAGGTGCACCAGCTCGGCGGCACGGTGGTGGCGTGCTCCGACTCCGGCGGCTACGTGGTCGACGAGAAGGGCATCGACCTGGCGCTGCTGCGGGAGCTGAAGGAGCAGCGCCGGGGACGGCTGGCCGAGTACGCCGAGCACGCGCGCAACGCCGTGGCGGTCCCGGACCGCAACGTCTGGGAGGTGCCCTGCGACCTGGCGCTGCCCTGCGCCACGCAGAACGAGATCGGCGGCGCGGAGGCCGCCGCGCTGGTGGCCGGCGGGTGTGTCGCGGTGGTGGAGGGGGCGAACATGCCCACCACGCCGGAGGCGGTGCGGATCCTCGGCCGGGCCGGGGTGCGGTTCGCGCCGGGCAAGGCGGCCAACGCCGGCGGCGTGGCGGTGAGCGGGCTGGAGATGCAGCAGAACGCCAGCCGCGACACGTGGACGTTCGGCGAGTCGGAGCAGCGGCTGCGCGAGATCATGCGGGACGTGCACGACCGGTGCTGGGCGACCGCGGAGGAGTTCGGCCTGCCCGGCGACTACGTGGCCGGCGCGAACATCCAGGGGTTCCGGCGGGTGGCCGAGGCGATGCTGGCGCACGGCCTGGTGTGAGCGGACGGCGGGACGGACGCTGACCGAGCGGTCGGTCAGTGATTGACAGCTCTCGACGCCCGGCCTAGGTTCAGGGCGCTACCGGTCGGTAGGCATCCGTCCCGCGTCGTCGCCCCCGTCCCGGGGTGGCACCCGTCCCCGGGGAGCAGCGATGCAGCCCTCACCCGTCCGCCGCCGGCTGCTCGCCGTCGGCGCTGCCCTCACGTTGACGCTCGGCCTCACCGGCGCGGCCCCCGCCGCCGCCACCGGCCGCGACGACGGCAGCGGCCCGCTGCCCGGCTACACCATCGTCAACCCGCCGCTGCCGCCACTTGTCGTCGGCGGCGCAGCCACCACCGTGCGGCAGGGCGTGCACGCCAACGCCGGGTACGTCATCGAGATCCCCAGGCGCTGGAACGGCGACCTCGTCATGTGGGCGCACGGCTACCGCGGCCAGGGCACCGAGCTGTCGCCGGAGCCGCCCGGCTTCGACCTGCGGCAGCGCCTGGTGACCCAGGGGTACGCGTGGGCGTCGTCGTCGTACGACCGCAACGGCTACGACGTGCGCTCCGGCGTGCGCAGCACCCGCGCCCTGGCCGATCTGTTCAGCCGTACCGTCCGGCGCCCGCACCGGGTGCTGATCGCCGGGGTGTCGATGGGCGGTCACGTCATCGGCCGCTCGCTGGAACAGTACCCGGGCTTCTACGCCGGGGCGCTGCCCATGTGCGGGGTGCTCGGCGACCAGGAGCTGTTCGACTTCTTCCTGGACTACAACCTGGTCGCGCAGGCCCTCGCAGGGGTGCGCGCGTACCCGACGCCGCCCGACTACCTGACCTCGGCGGTGCCCCGGATCCAGGTCACGCTCGGCCTGGCCGGACTGGCCCCGGGCGGCCCCGACACCACGAACGACCTGGGCAAGCAGCTGCGCGCGGTCACCGTGGAGCGCTCCGGCGGGCCGCGGCCGGGCGCCGACGCCGCGTTCGCGGTCTGGAAGGACTTCCTGTTCGGCATCGCGGTCAGCGAGGCGGACGGCTCCCCCGCCCGGCGGCCCGGCCAGCTCGCCACGAACCTGTTCACCAGGTACGCGCCGAACCAGCCGGTCGACCTGAACGCGACGGTGCAGCGGGTCGCGCCGGAGAACCTGCGCCAGCGGCTCTCGCCGAGTCTGACCGAGGTGCCCCGGATCGCCGGGCGGCCCACCGCGCCGGTGCTGAGCCTGCACGGCCTCGGTGACCTGTTCGTGCCGTTCGGCATGGAGCAGGCGTACGCCCGGGACGTGGCCCGGCACGGCCGGTCCCGGCTGCTGGTGCAGCGGGCCGTGCGTACCGCGCAGCACTGCGAGTTCAGCCCGGCCGAGGCCGGCGCCGCCTGGGACGACCTGACCCGCTGGGTCCGCACCGGCAAGCGCCCGGCCGGCGACGCGGTCACCGACCGGCGCGCGGTGGCGGCGCCGGACTTCGGCTGCCGGTTCAGCGACCAGGCCGCCCGGGCCGCCGGGGCCGGCACCCGCCCGCTCTATCCGCCCTGCCCGGCTCAGTCCTCCTCGCGGCCGTACCAGCCGCCGCGGTAGACGGTGCCCTGCCGGGCCGACTCCGGCGCCGATTCCGGCGTCGGCGCCGCCTCCGCCGCGAGGGCGCTCCGGCGCGAGCGGCGGACCCGGCTGACCACGAACCAGCAGAACCCGGCGATCACGGCCACGATCACGATCTTCTGGAACGTGCCCGCGTACGCCTCGACCACGTGCCACTGCTCGCCGAGGAAGTACCCGCCGAGCACGAACGTGGTGTTCCAGATCAGGCTGCCCAGCGCGGTGTAGAGCAGGAACACCGGCACCGGCATGCGTTCCACCCCGGCCGGAATGGAGATGAGACTGCGGAAGATCGGAATCATCCGGCCGAAGAACACCGCCTTGACGCCGTGGCGCAGGAACCACGCCTCGGTGCGGTCCACGTCCTCCAGCTTGATCAGCGGCAGCCGCTCGGCCAGGGCGCGCATCCGGTCCCGCCCGAGGGCCGCGCCGATGTAGTAGAGCGCCAGCGCGCCCACGATCGACCCGATCGTGGTCCAGACGATCGCACCGACCAGGCTCATCTTGCCCTGGCTCGCGGTGAAGCCGGCCAGCGGCAGGATCACCTCGCTGGGGATGGGCGGGAACAGGTTCTCCAGCGCCACCGCGAGGCCGGCGCCGGGACCGCCGAGCCGTTCCATCAGGCCGGTGACCCAGCCGGTCACTCCGTCACCGGACGGCTCTGCCGCCCGCGCGGCGCTCACCCGGGGGCCGGCGAGCAGCTGTGCGTTTCCGATCATCCGACCAACGTTACGGGGCGAAGCTGCGGACGACCACGCGTCATGGAAACCATTATCGTGTACGCCATGCGTACGCCGTTGCGGATCGCCGTCGCCCAGCCGCTCACCCCCTCCGGCGACGTCGCGGGCAACGCGGCACGGCACGCCGACGCCGTGCGCGCCGCCGCCGCCCGCGTGGTGGTCTTCCCCGAGATGTCACTGACCGGGTACGAACTGGACGCCGCGCCGCTGGACCCGGACGATCCCCGGCTCGCGCCGCTGCGCGCGGCGTGCGCCGAGACCGGGACGCTGGCGCTGGCCGGCGCGCCGGTGCCCGGACCGCACATCGGGGTGCTCGCGATCGACGCCGAGGGCGTGCGGGTGGCGTACCGGAAGATGTGCCTGGGTGGCGCGGAGCCGCAGCACATGCGGCCGGGCCGGGAGCCGGCGGTGCTCGATGTGGACGGCTGGCGGCTGGGCCTGGCGGTCTGCAAGGACACCGGCACGCCGGAGCACGCGGCGGCGACGGTGGCGCTCGGCGCGGACGCCTACCTGGCCGGGGTGCTGGAGTCGGCCGACGACGCGGCGGTGCCCGACGAACGCGCCCGCCGGGTCGCCGCCGCGCACGGCGTGTGGGTGGCGACGGCGAGTTTCGCCGGCTCGACCGGAGGCGGGTACGCGCGCGCCGCGGGTGGTTCGGGGATCTGGTCACCGGCGGGTGAGCCGGTGGCCCGGGCCGGTACGGACACCGGCGAGGTGGTCACCGCCACGCTGCGGTGACACTCAGCCCTCGTCGCCGCCGCGCAGCCGCTCGTAGCCGTCGAGCAGCTTGCGCAGCGCGGTGGCGGTGACCGGGTCGATCTTCTCGTCCTCGGCGGCGTCGTCGATCTTCTCGCGCAGATCCTCGACCCGCTTCTCCCGGTCCTTCGGCTTGCCCCGGTCCAGATCGGCGACCTTCTTGCGCAGGTCGTCGGCGACCTTGCGCTCGATCAGCCCGATCGACTCGGCCCGGTCGAGCAACTCGTCGAACCGGTCGCCGAGCTGCCGCAGCGTCACCGGTTCGGCCGCCGTCGACGGCGGCGCCGCGCTGCTCGGCTCGGGCGCGGGCGGCTCGGCGGCGCCGGTCGTGGGGCCAGTCGTGGGCGCGGCGGCCGGCGGGGCGCCGGAGCCGTCACCCCACACCAGCGAGCCGACCACCGCGAGCAGCAGCACCACGGCGCCGGCGACCAGCAGCCCGAACAGCCGGTTCGAGGAGACCGCCGGACGCGGCGGCGCGCCGGGACGCCCCGGCGCGACCGGGCGGGCCGTAGCGGCCGGAACCCGCTCGACCAGGGTGGGCGAATGCGTCACCGGCGCCACGGTGGGCAGGATCGCGGTCGGCGGATCCACCGGGCGGCCCGCGCCGAGCCGCTCGGCGAGCCGGGCCGCGCTCGGCCGCCGCGCCGGGTCCACGTCCAGGCAGGCCAGCACCAGGTCGGCGATCTCCGGTGGCAGGCCGGGCACCCGCGGCGGCGGCACCGGCGGCCGGTTGCGCCGCACCTCCAGCACGTCGTCCCAGCTGCGCACCGGCAGCGGGGCCCGGCCGGTGAGGCTGCGGTACAGCAGCACGCCGAGCGCGTACACGTCACCGGCCGGATGCGCCGGGCCCGGGTCGAGGCGTTCCGGGGCGAAGTAGGCGGGGGTGCCCATCAGCAGCACGCCGGTCTGCCCGGTGACCGGATGCGGGCCGGCGGGCGCGGCGATGCCGAAGTCGAGCACCTTCGCGCCGGTCTCGGTGAGCATCACGTTCGCCGGTTTGATGTCGCGGTGCACCACGCCGATGCGGTGCGCCGCGGCCAGCGCCCCGGCGACCTGCCCGGCCGTGCGGACCGCGTCCGGCCAGGCCAGCGGCCCGCCGGCCAGCCGGTCGGCGAGCGTCTGCCCCTCCACCAGCTCCATCACCAGGTACGGGACCACGACGCCGCCCGCAAGCGTCGCCTCGGCGTAGTCGTACACCTGGGTCACGTGCGGGTGGGTCAGCCGCGCCGCCGCGCGGGCCTCGCGCTGGATGACCGCGCGCAGTTGCGGGTCGGCGGCGAGCTGCCCGGCGAGGACCTTGACCGCGACGGGCCGGTGCAGCACCTCGTCGTCGGCGCGCCACACCTCGGACATCCCGCCGAGGCCGATGCGCTCACGCAGGACGTAGCGGTCGTGCAGGCGCAGGGCGGGCGTGAACGGCGACATAATTCACCAGGCTGCCATGCGCGGCACCAGCCGCACCAACCCGCGCCCCCGTTTCGTCCGTGTTCCGGCGTTCTTCCGCCCGAGTCAGGGCTTGCGGGCGACCCCGCCGTACATGCTGACGTCGACCACGGACGGCCGCGGCTCCGGCTCGCCGTCGGCGCGCCACTCGGCCACCGAGCAGATGCCCGGCTCGACCAGTTCGAGGCCGTCGAAGAAGCGTACGACCTCCTCCCGGCTGCGCAGGTTGATCACGCCGTGCGGGCCACCGCCCCGGGCCGCCGCCTTCGCCTCGGCGGCCACCTCCGCCGGAAGGTAGTCGTGGGTGGCGTGCGAGGCGGCCAGGTAACTGCCGGCGGGCAGCGCGTCGAGAAGCGTGTCGACCAGCGCGTACGGGTCTTCGCCGTCGGGCACGAAGTGCAGCACCGCCAGCAGCATCAACGCCACCGGCTGGGACAGGTCGAGCGTGCGGCGCAGGTCCGGGTGGGCCAGGATCCGCTCCGGGTCGCGCAGGTCCGCGTCGAGGTAGGCGGTGACGCCGTCGGCCGAACTGGTCAGCAACGCGCGGGCGTGGGCCAGCACGATCGGGTCGTTGTCGACGTACACCACCCGGGCGCGCGGGTCGATCGCCTGCGCCACCTCGTGGGTGTTGTCGGCGGTGGGTATGCCGGTGCCGATGTCCAGGAACTGCCGGATGCCCGCCTCACCCGCCAGGTGACGCACCGCGCGGCGCAGGAACCGCCGGTTCTCCAGCGCGCTGATCCGGATGGTCGGGAACCGGGCGGCCATCGCGTCGCCGGAGTCCCGGTCGGCCTGGAAGTTGTCCTTGCCACCGAGCCAGTAGTTGTACCGGCGGGCGGGGTGCGCCACTGTCGTGTCGATCCGGTCGCCGAGCGGCCCGGAAACGGGCGCCGTCCCTGCTGCGTCGCTGGTCAAGGCCACCTCCACGACTCGGGTCCCACCGTCCACTGTCTCCGGTGCGGATCATGGTACTGCCCAGCGCCGGCCCGGTCAGGCCGGGTACAGCTCGTCACGGAGGCGGGCCAGCAGCTCACGGGTGCGCTCCGGCGGCGCGGCCTCCACGCACAGCCGTTCCATCGCCTCGGCGTAGAACTCGAGGTCGTCGCGCTTGTCCAGGTAGATCGCGCTGGTCAGCTGCTCGATGTAGACGATGTCCGGCAGGTCCGCGTCGCCGAAGCGCAGGATGCTGAAGGCCCCGCTGGCCGCGGCGTGCCCGCCGGCGGAGAACGGGACGATCTGCAGCCGTACGTGCGGCGCGGCGGTCGCCTCGATCAGCGCGTCCAGCTGCTCGCGCATCACCGCGGCCCCGCCGATCGGGCGGCGCAGCGCCGCCTCGTCGAGCACCGCCCACAACTGCGGCGGGTTGCTGCGGCGCAGCAGCTCCTTGCGCTGCATCCGCAGCTCCACCCGCCGGTCCAGCTCCGCCGCCGACGCGCCGCGGTGCCCGAGCAGGATCACCTGCCGGGCGTACGCGGCGGTCTGCAGCAGCCCGGGCACGAACTGCACCTCGTACGTACGGATCAGCGCGGCGGCGGCCTCCAGCCCCAGGTACGCCTGGAACCACGCGGGGAGCACGTCACCGTAGCGGTGCCACCAGCCGGGGCTGTTCGCGTCCCGGGCGAGCTTGAGCAGCGACTCGCGCTCGCCGGCGTCGGTCACGCCGTAGAGCGTGAGCAGGTCGGCCACGTCGCGCTCCTTGAAGCCGACCCGGCCCAGCTCCATCCGGCTGATCTTCGACTCGGAGGAGCGGATCTCCCAGCCGGCCGTCTCCCGGCTGACCCCGGCCCTCTCACGGAGTCGCCGCAGCTGCCCACCGAGCAACATGCGCAGCACGGTGGGCCCGCTTGTCGGACCACCCTCGACGGGCACCGTCGCCACCTGACCGCCCTCGCATCCCGACTGCCCCGGCCGGGCGCCCCCCGGCCGACGAGTAAGCATGCCATGAACCGACAGTGAGGTGAACTCCTCCGGAGCGGTTAATCAGTCCCGTGTGCGGGACGGCGGGATCAGGTGGTCGAAGTCGCCGTCGCGCGCGCCGAGCACGAAGGCGGCGATCTCGTCCACTGTGTAGATCAGCGCCGGGCCCTCCGGGTGCCGGGAGTTTCGGACCGCGATTCCGGTGCCACCGGGCAGCTCGGCCAACTCGACGCAGTTGCCGCTGGGGTTGCTGCGACGACTCTTCGACCAGCGCATCGGGGGCAGCTCGGGCACGGGCACACCGTTCGGCGGTTGTTGCATGGGCGTCCTTCGGGATGAGCCAGCCGAGGCCGCGGGGAGGAGCGGTGGGTGGCGACGTCTGTCGACTGAGGAGTGAGATGCACGTGCATCTGCTATTGCATCTGCAATGGACGGAGAGCATGATAGCCGAAACGTACGGTGTGCCGGGTCGCTCACATTCGGTGACCCGAACCCGGCCTCCGGATGCCGCCGCGCGCGGCTAGGGGACTGCGGTGAGGAGGACGCGCGTGCCGGATCCGATGACCGTCGCCTCCGGCATATCCGCCGCGGGGGCCCTCATCTCGGCCTGGCAGTTGCGCCGCCGCGCCGTACGCGCCGAGGCCGAGATCGAGCTGCTCCAGGCCGAACTGGCCGCCGAACGGCACGCGGCCAGCCACGACCCGCTCACCGGCCTGCCCAACCGCCGCGCGTTCTTCCGGCTCGCAGCCACCCTGCTCACCGACCCGGCCGGCCAGCCACTGGTAGCGGTCGTGCTCGACCTGGACAACTTCAAGCAGGTGAACGACCGCTACGGGCACGCCGCCGGCGACCAGGTGCTGATCAGCGTCGCGCAGCGGCTCGCCGCGTTCGCCGGCAACAACCTGGTGGCCCGCCTCGGCGGCGACGAGTTCGCGGGCCTGCTGGCCAGCCCCACGGCCGACCGCCGGTGGATCGAGCACGCCACGCGGCGGCTCTGCGAGGCGCTCGCCGCGCCCATCCCGCTGGGCGCGCGCAGCATCCAGGTCACCGCCTCGGTCGGGCTCGCGCCGGTGCACTGCCCGACGCAGCTCACCGACGCGCTGTGCCGCGCCGACGCCGCCATGTACGAGGCGAAGACGCTCGGCGCGGCCCGCCCGACCCGGCAGCTCGTCGCGGAGTACTGACCGGCCCGGTCAGCGCCAGCCGTAGCCGGCGCGCAGCGCCTGCCCGACCCGGTCGAACCGTGGCCGGTCCAGCACCGCGCCCTCGCGGCGGATGCTGTCCTCGCGCATGGTGAGCACCCGGTCCAGGCGCACCCAGGAGGGCCGGTTGTCCCGGTCCCACTCCCCCGGGCCGAGCGCCAGCCAGTGCCGCTGGCCGTCCCGGTCGCTCTGGCTGGACAGCATCAGCCCGAACAAGGTGCGGCTGTGCCGTCCGACCACCAGCACCGGGCGGTCCTTGCCCTGGCGGGGGTCGTCCTCGTAGGGCACCCACGTCCAGACGATCTCGCCCGGGTCGGCCTGGCCGTCCGGCTCCGGCGCGTACGACAACTCGCGGCGCTGCAGCGCGTTGACCTGGCGGCGGCGCGCGACCTGAGCCGGGATCGGCGCGCCCGTGCGGGGCGGGGCGGGCACGGCCCGGGTGATCCGGCCGAGCCGCGACGCCACGTTCTTCAACAGACCTGCCACGGCGGGCAGCCTATCGGCCGGGGTACGACCGCCCGGGAATCGGGTCGCCCGGTCGGGTGGACGGTGCCGTGCGGGATGCCCCTGTTAATAGGGGGCCCCTCTACTACCGGAGGCGTTAATAAGGGGCCCTTCCTTACGCTGGGGGCGTGCGGCTACCCGATGATCTGCCGGTGTTCGAGCGCAGCGCGGTACGGCTGGTGGTGCTCGACGCCACCGACCACCTGCTGCTGTTCCACACCCGCGACCCGGACCACCCCGACCTCGGCGTGTGGTGGGAGCTGCCCGGCGGCGGGCTGGACCCGGGCGAGACCTACCGGGAGGCGGCGGTCCGCGAATTGCGCGAGGAGACCGGCATCGCGATCGGTCCGGACGAGGTGGGCGCGCCGACGTGGCGGCGGCGGGCCAGCTTCCGGCACCGGCAGCGCCGCCACCTCCAGGACGAGGTGATCGTGGCGGTACGGCTGTCCGGCCCCGGACCGGACGTGGACGAGGCGCTGCGGCTGGACTACGAGGTGGAGGACTACTTCGGGTTCCGCTGGTGGCCGCTGGCCGAGGTGCTCGCCGATCGGCCGCGCTGCTATCCCGGGCGGCTGCCCGAACTGCTGCCCGCGTTCCTGGCCGGCGAGGAGATCGACGAGCCGTTCGAGCTGTGGTCCTGAGCGCGGGCGTGCCACCCGGCGCGTGAGCGGGCAGAGTGGAGCCGTGACTCCCCTGCACGCACCACTGGCCCGTTACGCCGAGCGGCTGCACCGCGCCGCCGGCGACACCCACCACGTCGCCTCGCCGCTGGGCGCGTGGCTGCTGCTGGCGCTGACCGGCCCGGCCGCCACCGGCGAGACCCGGGCGGCGCTGGCCGAGGCGCTCGACGCCGACCCGGACGACGCCGCCGCGGAGGCCCGGGCGCTGCTCGGCGCGCCGCACCCGATGGTCGCCGCGGCCACCGGGCTGTGGGAGCGCGCTCCGGCGCCGGAGCTGGCCGCGTGGCGGGCCGCGCTGCCGGAGAACGCCGAACGCGGCCCGCTGCCCGACCAGGCCACGCTGGACGGCTGGGCCCGGGAGCGTACCGGCGGGCTGATCGACAGCTTCCCCGTCGACGTCACCCCGGACACGCTGCTGCTCCTGGCCAACGCGCTGGCCACCCGCGTGTCGTGGGCCGATCCGTTCGACACCGCCCCCGGCGCGGAGCTGGGCGCGGGCAGCGCCTGGTCGGGCCGGCTGAGCCGGGTGCTGCGTACGCCGCCGTTCGGGCACCGGTGCTGGGTGGCGGCCACCGACCGGGCCGGTGACGTGGCGGCGCACGCGGTGCCGGCCCGCACCGGCGACGACGGCGCCGGAATGCTCGTGGTGTCGGTGGCCGCCGCGCCCGACGTGCCGGCCGTCGACGTGCTGGCCGCCGCGCAGGAGCTGGCGAGCGCCGCCGCGCTCCTGCCGGACGCCATGCCGGGCCGCCGGTCGCTGTTCGACCTGCCGCTGGGCGAGACGCCGCTGTGGACGCTGCGGGAGGAGCCGACCCGGACGTACGCGGACGACGGCCGGGAGGAACGCGCCACCGCGGTGCTGCCCTGCTGGTCGGCGCAAAGCCGCCACGACCTGGCCACGCCCGGGTTCGGCTTCGACGCGGCGGCGCGGGCGCTCGGCGAGCTGCTGGGCCTGACCGGGCCGGGGTTCGACGCCGCGCAGTCCGCGGTGGCCCGGTTCGGCCGCTACGGCTTCGAGGCCGCCGCGGTGACCGCGTTCGGCCGGGCGACAGCGCTGCCGCCGGAGGGGGTCGCCCGCGTCGCGGAGCTGCGCTTCGGTCACCCGTACGCGGTGGTCGCGGTGACCACCGACCCGGCCGGCGGCCCGTGGCACGCGCTGCCTGTCTACTCCGCCTGGGTGGCCGACCCGGAGGAGCTGCCCGCCGACGAGGCCGGATAGGCGGGAAGCGCGCTCGCGAGCTGGTCCAGTCCCAGCGAGCCGAGTTCCAGCGCCCGGTTGTGGAACGCGCGCCGGTCGCCGGGGAACGCCGCGCGTCCGTCCCGCCACACCCGCTCCCCCACCTTGTAGGTGAGCGCCTGCCCGGGCCGGCCCAGGTACCGGGCCACTTCCAGTGGCGCGTACGGGCCCTGGTGGCAGCGGTCGCGCAGCAGGTCCAGCGCGGCCTGCGGCGTCCACGGCGTGCTGCCCGACGGCTCCGGCAGCTTCAGGTGCAGGCCGATGTCGAGCACCACCCGGGCCGCCCGCAGCAACTGCATGAACAGGTGGCCCAGCCGGGCGCCCGGCTGCTCGTAGAGTCCGAGTTCGTCCATCAGCCCTTCGGCGTACAGGGCCCAGCCCTCCTGGGCGCCGGAGAGCCCGCCGAGCAGGTTCAGCCGCTGCCCGGGGCCGCCCCGGCACGCCTCCGAGCCGAGGTGCAGGTGGTGGCCGGGGACGCCCTCGTGGTACGCGGTGCTGTACGCCCACCAGGTCGGGAAGCGCTCCTGACCGTCGGGCAGCAGCCACGAGACCCGGCCCGGCCGGGTCAGGTCCCGCGACGGCGCGATGTAGGCGGTGCCGCCCGACGTGGTGACCCGGGACTCGATGCGGCGCAGCGGCGCGGGGATGTCGAAGTGCGTGCCGTGCATCCGCTCGGTGGTGGCCTCCAGCAGCTCCTGGAGCCAGGCGGCGAACTCGTCCCGGCTGCGCAGCACACCTGGCGCGTCGGGGCGGTCGAGCCGTTGAAGCACCTCGGGCACGGCGCCACCCAGGGCTCTCGCCTCCGCGACCAGGTCCGCCTCGATGGCGGTGAACTCGTCCCAGCCCCACTCGTACAGCTCGCGCAGGTCCGGTTCCGTGCCGAGGAAGGTCCGCACCCAGAGGGCGTACCGCGCCGGGCCGAACGCCTCGTCGTCGCGCGCGAGCGGCGCGAGGTCCGCGGTGAGCGTCGTGGCAAACCTCCGGTACGCCTCCCGCGCGTCCCGCGCCGCCGCCTGCAACGACGCGCGCTGCGGCCCGTCGCCGTAGCGCTGCACGAGCGCCGTGTCCTCGTCGATCCAGGTGCGGCAGCGCTGCGTCACCAGGTCCACCTGGCGTCGTGTGGGCAGGTGACCGCGTTCGGCGGCGACCAGCAGGCTGGCGGCGTACCCGTCCAGGGATGCCGGGATCGCGGCCTGGCGCGCGCCGACGCGGGCCCAGCCGTCCTCGTAGGCCGCGTCCCCGGCGTCGCGGCCCGGGACCGCTGATTCGACGCACTGGCGGATGAGCTGGAGCGGGCCGGTGGCCGCGACGTGCAGTTCCCGCAGGTCCTCCCCGGCGGCGTGGAAGGCGATCCGGGCGCGCAGCCGCTCGGCGAGGTGCTCGTGCAGCGGGCTCGTGGCGGGCAGCGCCTCGATCCGGCGCAGGGCGCGCGCGGCGAGATCGGCGCGGGCCTGGTGACCCTCCGGGCTGTAGTCGGTGAGCCCGTCGACGTCCTGCTCACCGGCCTCGACCACCGCCACACACGGATCGAGGCGCCCCATCTCCCGCAGCAGCGTGTCGGTGACGTCCTCGCCCATCGCACCGATGCTACCCCCGGTGATCAAGGAGTTCGTGCCGGCCGGAACGCCCGGAAAGGACACGAACTCCTTGATCAACCGGATGGGAGGCGAGGTCAGACCGAGACGAGCTCCTTCTTCTCCGCCTTGGCGGCCAGACGCTTCTCACGCTCCTGGGCGCCGATCAGGTCGTCCGGCAGGGAATCCTCCACCTCGATGTCGAAGCGGCGCAGCAGCCGGATCGCGAACCCGCCGAGCGTGACCAGGACCAGCGCCGCGCCGAAACAGATGTACGCGAACCCGATGCCCCGGCCCGGTCCGGTGCCGATCACCGCGCCCACCGTGCCGGCCAGCGCTCCGCCCGGCGCGAGCATCGGCTCGAACAGCGCGGTGGCGCCCGGCGCCAGCAGCGCGAACCCGATCGGCAGCGTGGACCAGGAGATGGTCTGGTTGAGGCTGAACACCCGGCCGTGGAAGCGCTGCGGCACCTTCACCTGGACGATCGTCGCGTAGATCGACTGCGCGGTGGTCATCGACATGGCCAGCCAGCAGAACCCGACGCAGATCATCGCCACCGAGGCGTCCAGGCCGATCAGCATGCAGCCGATCGCGGTGCCCAGGTTGCCGATCAGCACGCCGATCATGCGGCGCTTGCGCGGCCCGCCCCACAGCGACATGAGGATGCCGCCGAGCACCGCGCCGACCGCCTCGGCCAGCGCGACCTGGGCGACCTGGGTGGGGCTGCCGAACGACAGCACCAACGGGGTGATCAGCACCAGCGCGGGCGCCAGGAAGATGTTGCCCAGCGCGAAGTAGCCGAGCATCAGCCGGAATCCGCGGTGCCGCCAGGAGTAGCGCATGCCGTTGGCGATGGCCACCAGCAGCCGCTCCCGGGGCCGCCAGCCGAGCGCGTCCGGGAAGCGGACCACGGCGAGCGTGAGCACCGCGAGCACGTAGCTGGCCACGTCGACGAGCAGGATGCCCTTCAGGTCGATGGTGGCGAGCAGGCCGGCCGCGAACGCCGGCATGAGCAGCGTGGCCACACCGGTGGACAGCTGGGTGATGCCCATGGCGTGCCCGAGGTAGCGCTTGGGCACCAGCTGCGGCACCGCCGACTGGAACGCGATCCGCTGGAACGATCCGGCCACCGAACTCAGCGCCACCAGCAGGTAGATGTGCCAGAGCACCAGGTTGTCGGTCCACAGCAGGCTGGCCAGCACCAGCTGGATGGAGCCGGCGAAGCAGCTGGCCGTCATCATGATCCGGCGGCGGCTGACCCGGTCCACCAGCGCGCCGGCGACCGGCAGCATGAGCACGCCGCAGATCAGCGCCAGCGCCCACAGCAGACCGAGGTCGGCCACCGAGCCGGTGCGGTTGAACAGCCAGATCGGCAGCGCGAACGCGGTCAGCGCGGAGCCGGTGCTGGAGACGAGCTGCCCGACCGTGATGGCCAGGAAGCGGCCCATGCTCGGCTTGACCGCGGTGCTGGCCTTGCGGGTCACGCCCACGCGCAGCGTGTCCGCCACCGCCCAGCCGGCGTCCTCACCCCGCGCCTGCGGGCTCAGCGCGCCGATGTCACCGGCGACCACCGCCGGGTGCGCCTGCGTGACGATCTCGGCCAGTTCCTCGGCACGGTACTTGAGGAAGAAGTGACCTGCTTGGTCGAGCACGACCAGCCCGAGCGTGTCGCTGAGGAACTGCCACTCGGTGTACCGCTCGCGGTAGTAGTCGGTGACCGGGTCCTCGGAGCCGACCACCGAGATGATCGGCGCGCGCAGCTTCGTCGCCTGCTTGTCCAGCAGCCGGGTGAAGTACTCCTCCGAGGCGCGGGAGTCGGCCCGCATGTTGCTGATGATCCGGTCGGCCTGCTCCGGGTCCAGCTCGTCGGTGTCCACGCCCATCGACTTGAGCCAGCTCGCGTAGTGCTTGTTGCTGCGCAGTTGCTCCAGCTTGTTGCGGGCCGCCGAGAAGACGCCCTTGGGGCGGGCGAACGGGAACATCGCGCCGATGTAGACGGCTTCCAGGTCCCGGCCGGACGCCTCGACCTTGCGGGCCACCTCGGCGACGATCGCGCTGCCCACGCCGCAGTGGCCGTACAGGGCGATCGGTCCCTCGACCCGCTCCAGGATCTCGTCGGCGACCCGGCTGGTCAGCTCCTCGAACGGCAGCGCGTCCTCGGTGAGGCCGACGTCGTGGCCGGGGATGGCCAGCGACCACAGCCCGTACCCGGCCGGCAGCGCGTCGGCCAGCGGCTGGTAGACGATGGCGCTGCCGCCGCCGTACGGCACGCAGACGTACGTCAGCACCCGCTTGCCCGCCGGGATCGGCTTGGTCAGCTCGTAGAGCAGCCGGCGCGGCCCCTCCTGGGCGGCGTCGCCGGAGATGAACGCGGCCAGGTCGCGGATGGTGCGCTGCTGGAACAGGTCCATCACGCCGACCGCCCGGCCGCCCAGCTCCG
Source organism: Micromonospora sp. D75 (assembly GCF_018070405.1). Lineage (NCBI taxonomy): Bacteria > Bacillati > Actinomycetota > Actinomycetes > Micromonosporales > Micromonosporaceae > Micromonospora > Micromonospora sp. D75. The sequence continues at coordinate 7,732 of NZ_JAGPXV010000015.1, read as the reverse complement.
CCTTGCGGATCTTCGCGACCACCTGGGTGGCGAGCATCGAGTGCCCGCCCAGGTCGAAGAAGTCGTCGTCGATGCCGAGCGTGTCCACGCCGAGCACCTCGGACCAGATCGCGGCCAGCGCCCGCTCGGTGTCGTCGCGCGGCTCGACCAGCGCCACCGACGCCTCGCGGGTGACCACCGGCGCGGGCAGCGCCTTGCGGTCCAGCTTGCCGTTCGGGGTCAGCGGCAGCGCGTCGAGCGTGACGAACGCGGCCGGCACCATGTACTCGGGCAGCGTGTCCTTCAGCGCCGCCTTCAGCGCGGCGTGCTCGGCCGCCCCCACCAGGTACGCGGTGAGCCGCTTGTCGCCCGGGCTGTCCTCCCGGACGATCACCGTGGCCTCGGTGACGCCCGGCTGCTCGCGCAGCGCGCTCTCGATCTCGCCCAGCTCGATGCGCAGGCCGCGCAGCTTGACCTGGTGGTCGATGCGGCCCAGGAACTCGATCACCCCGGCGCCGTCCGGGCCGATCACCCAGCGGGCGAGGTCACCGGTGCGGTAGAGGCGGGCGCCCGGTTCGGCGGAGAACGGGTCGGGGACGAACTTCTCCGCGGTCAGCGCCGGCCGGCGGTGGTAGCCGCGGGCCAGCCCGACACCGCCGATGTGCAGCTCACCGGCCACCCCGACCGGGCACTGCGCGCCGGACGGGTCGAGCACGTGCAGCCGCAGGTTGGCGATCGGCGCGCCGATCGGCACGCTCGTCACCTGCGCCAGCCGGTCCGGCTCGCACGCCCAGGCGGTCACGTCGATGGCCGCCTCGGTCGGGCCGTACAGGTTGTGCAGGCCGCACCAGGGCAGCCGGGCGGTGAAGTCGGCCGCCGAGGCCAGCGGCAGCTCCTCGCCGGAGCAGATCACCCGGCGCAGCGCGGTGGCCGCCTCCACGCCGTCCTCGGCGAGGAAGACGGTGAGCATCGACGGTACGAAGTGGGCGGTGGTGATCCGCTCGGACACCAGCAGGTCACGCAGGTAGCCGGCGTCCTTGTGACCGCCCGGCTTGGCCAGCACCAGGCGCGCGCCGGTGCGCAGCGGCCAGAAGAACTCCCACACCGACACGTCGAAGCTCGCCGGGGTCTTCTGGAGCACCGCGTCGTCGGCGCCGAGGCGGTACGTCTTCTGCATCCAGTCGAGCCGGTTGACGATGCCCCGGTGCGTGTTCGGCACACCCTTCGGGCGGCCGGTGGAGCCGGAGGTGTAGATGACGTACGCCAGGTGCTCCGGCCCGGCGGCCGGCGCCGGGTCGGTGTCGGGCTGACCGCTCCACACGGTGGCGTCGTCCAGTTCGAGCACCGTGGCGCCGGTGTCGGGCAGCACGTCGCGCAGGTGCGACTGGACCAGCACCACCGGCGCGTCCGCGTCGCCGACCATGAACGCGAGCCGGTCGGCCGGGTACTCCGGGTCCAGCGGCAGGTACGCGCCGCCGGCCTTGAGCACGCCGAGCAGCCCGGCGACCAGTTCCACCGAGCGTTCCGCGCAGACCCCGACCAGGGTCTCCGGGCCGACGCCGGCCGCGCGCAGCCGGTGCGCGACGCGGTTGGCCTGCGCGTTCAGCTCGGCGTACGTGCGGCTGTGCCCGTCGATGGTGACCGCCACCGCGTCCGGGGTGGCCGCGGCGCGCTCCTCGATCGGGCCGTGCAGCGTCTCGGCGCGCGGGAAGTCCGCGCTGGTGTCGTTCCAGGCGGCCAGCAGCTCCCGCTCGGCGGCGGGCAGCAGCGGCAGCCGGGAGACCGGGGTGTCCGGCGCGGCGACGACCGCGTCCAGCAGCGCGGTCCATCGCTGCGCCATCCGCTCCACGGTGGCCCGGTCGAACAGGTCGGTGTTGAAGACCAGCTTGCCCCAGAGCCCGTCGACGGTCTCGACCGCGTGCAGCTCGAAGTCGAACCGGGTGGCCCGCAACTCCATCGGGGTCCAGGTGAACGTGACCTCGTCGGTACGGGACACGCCGGTGAACCGGCCCATCTCGTAGTTCTGCAGCACGAACATGGCCTGGAACACCGGGGAGCGGCTGACGTCGCGCGGCAGGCCCAGCTCGTGCACGACCTTGGCGAACGGCACCTCGGCGTGCTCGAAACCGTCCAGCACGGTGCGGCGGGTGCGCTCCAGCAGCTCGGCGAAGGTCGGGTCGCCGGCCAGGTCGGCGCGCAGCGGCAGCATGTTGATGAACATGCCGACGAGGTTCTCCAGCTCCGGCGCGGACCGTCCGGCGACCGACGCGCCGATGGCGAAGTCGTCCTGCCCGGAGTGCCGGGCCAGCAGCACCTGGTACGCGGCGAGCAACGTCATGAACAGCGTGCCGCCGCTGTCGCGGGTGAGCGTGTTGAGCGCCTCGGTGGCGGCCGGGTCGAGCTGGAACTCGACGAAGTCGCCCCGGTAGGTCTGGGTGGCCGGGCGGGGCCGGTCCAGCGGCAGTTCCAGCGGGGTGATGCCGGCCAGCCGCTGCTTCCAGTAGTCGACGTGCGCCCGCGCCTGCGTGCCGTCCAGCTCCTGGGCCTCCCAGACGGCGAAGTCGCCGTACTGGATCGGCAGGGCGGGCGGCTCGCCGCCCCGGTAGAGCGTGATCAGGTCACGCAGCAGCACGTCCACCGACCAGCCGTCGCCGACGATGTGGTGCTGGGCCAGGAACAGCACGTGGTCGTCGGCGGCGAGCCGGATCAGCAGGGCCCGCAGCAGCGGCCCCTCGGCGAGGTCGAACGGCTCGGCCGCCGCCGCCTCGACCAGCACCTGCGCGGCGGCCTCGTCGGGCGCGTCCACCACCGTCAGCGGCACGTCCGCGGTGTCCGCGATCACCACCGTGGGGCGGCCGTCGGCGTCGGCCGGGAAGCGGGTGCGCTGCGACTCGTGCCGGTCCGCGAGCGCGGTCAGGGCGGCGCGCAGCGCGTCCACGTCGAGCGGTCCGCGCACCCGCAGCGGCACCGCGATGTGGTACGCCGCCTCGCCCGGGGCGAGCTGGTCCATGAACCAGACCCGCTCCTGGGCGTAGGACAGCGGCACCTCGGCGCCGGCCGGGCGGGGGGTGATCCGGGCCGCGGTTGCGGTCTGGCGGGCGCGTAGCCGTCGGGCGATCAGCGCCTGCCGGGCCGCCTCGCGGGCCGGATCCTTCAGGTCGGTCATCAGTTGGTTCCCTCTTCCGCCGCGAGCAGCGCGGCGACCTCGGTGTCGGAGAGGCCGTCGAGCTCGGCGGCGATCCGCTGTTCGATCTGGGCGGCCAGGTCCGCCACCACGGGGCTGCTGAACAGCGCCCGCATGGGCAGCTCCACGTCCACCTCGGCGCGGATGCGGGCCATCGCCCGCATGCCGCGCAGCGAGTTGCCACCGAGGGCGAAGAAGTCGTCGTGGGCGCCGACCTTCTCCACCTGGAGGATGTCGGCGTACACCTCGGCGACCAGGGCCTCGGCCTCGGTGCGGGGCGCGACGTAGCTGTCCTGCGCCGTCTCGGCCGTCGCCGGGGCGGGCAGCGCGGCGCGGTCCAGCTTGCCGTTCGGGGTCAGCGGCAGCGCGTCCAGCCGGACCAGGGCGGCCGGCACCAGGTGCGCCGGCAGCTCGCGGGCCAGTTCGGCGCGGACCGAGTCCTCGTGGGCCGGCCCCACCAGGTAGCCGACGAGCATCGGCTCGCCGCCGTCGGCGCGGACCGCCGCGGCGGCGGCCCGTACGTCCGGGTGGGCCAGCAGCGCCGCCTCGACCTCGCCCAGCTCGATCCGCATGCCGCGCACCTTGACCTGGTCGTCGCGGCGGCCCAGGTAGTCCAGCGTGCCGTCGGCGCGCCAGCGTGCCAGGTCGCCGGTGGCGTACATCCGGGCGCCGGGCGGGCCGTACGGGCAGGGCAGGAACCGCTCGGCGGTCAGGCCGGGCCGCTCGTGGTAGCCGCGGGCGAGCTGCGTGCCGGTGACGTACAGCTCCCCCACCACGCCCGGCGGCACCGGGCGCAGCGCGGTGTCGAGCAGCAGTGCCCGGGTGTTCCAGGTGGGCGTGCCGATCGGCACCGGGCCGGACCCGACCGGCTCGCCGGGGGCGATGCGGGCCGCGACGCAGCCCACAGTGGCCTCGGTCGGGCCGTACTCGTTGATCACCGCCACGTCGGGGTGCGCGGCCCGCCAGGCGGCGAGCTGCTCACCGGTCAGCGCCTCGCCGCCGATGACCAGGTCGGTCGTCGGTGACAGCTCGCCGTCGAGCAGCGGCAGGTGGCTCGGCGTGACCTTGAGGAAGGTCGGCCGCCCACCGGCGCGGGCGGCGGGCTCGTCGATCGCGGCGAGCCGTACCGTGCCGCCGGCGGTGAGCGTGCCGAGCAGGCCGGTGACGGTGAGGTCGAACGAGACCGGCGAGTGCAGCAGCGCCACCCCGGAAAGCCCCGGGTAGGTGGCCCGGGCCCAGGCCAGGTACGCGGTCACCGCCCGGTGCTCGACCACCACGCCCTTGGGCCGGCCGGTGGAGCCGGAGGTGTAGAGCACGTACGCGGGATGTTCGGGGCGCAGCGGGGCGACCCGGTCGGCGTCGGTGAGGTCGTCGCCGGGCTGGTCGGAGCCGACCTCGCCGTCGAGCACCAGCGCGTCGCCGGGCACCAGGGCGGCGGTGTCCGGGTCGGCCACCACCAGCGCGGGCGCGGCGTCGGTGAGCAGGTACGCGATCCGCCCGGCCGGGTACGTGGTGTCCACCGGCACGTACGCGGCGCCGGCCTTCAGCACGGCGAGCATCGCCACGACGAGGTCGCAGGAGCGGGGCAGGGCCAGCGCGACCCGGGTCTCCGGGCCGGCCCCGCGCGCCACCAGCAGCCGGGCCAGCCGGTTCGCGGCGGTGTTCAGCTCGGCGTAGCGCAGCGTCGCGCCGTCGCAGACCAGCGCCGGCTCGTCCGGGGTGGCGGCGGCCTGCCGCTGCACCTCGTCGACCACAGTGCTCGCCGGCACGTCGTGGGCGGTGTCGTTCCAGGCGCCCAGCACCAGGTCATGTTCGTCGTCGGTGAGCAGCGGCAGCGCGGCGACGGTGCGCTGCGGCTCGGCGACGGCGGCGGCGAGCAGCCGCACGTAGCGGCGCACCACCGCCTCGGCGGTCTCCCGGTCGAACAGCTCGGTCCGGTAGACCAGGCGGCACTCCCCGGTGGTGATGTCGAAGGCCAGGTCGTCCTTCGTGGTGCCCAGCTCCACCGGGTCGAGGCCGGAGTCCGGGATCCAGTTCAGGGCGGTCTGGAAGATCGGCTGCACCGACGGGTCCCGCTGCGGGTCGACCGCCTCGACGATCTTCTGGAACGGCGCCTGGCCGTGCTCCATGGCGTCGATCAGGCCGTTGCGGATCCGGCCGAGCAGCGCCGCGAACGCCGGGTCGCCGGAGACGTCGCAGCGCAGCGCCACCGGGTTGACGAACATGCCGATCAGCGGCGCCAGCTCCGGGTTGTCGCGGCCCGCGGTGGCCACCCCCACCACCACGTCGGTGTCGCCGGAGATCCGCGACAGCAGCGCCGCGAAACCGGCCAGCAGCACCATGTACGGGGTGGCCTGCGCGCCGGTGGCCAGCGTGCCGATCCGGTCCAGCAGCCCGTCGGGCAGCGTGAAGCGCACCTCGTCACCGGCGAACCCGAGCTGGCCCGGACGGGGCCGGTCCAGCGGCAGGCCGATCACCGGCGGCGCTCCGGCCAGGTGGCCGGTCCAGAAGGCGAGCTGCCGGTCCAGTTCCTCGCCGGTGAGCTGCTGGCGCTGCCAGACCGCGAAGTCGGCGTACTGGATAGGCAGCTCGGGCACGGCGGGCTCGGCGCCGGTGCGCGCGGCCTCGCAGAACGCGACCAGTTCGTGGTGGAACAGCACCGCCGAGTGGCTGTCGAAGACGGCGTGGTGCGCCACGAACGCCAGCGCGAGCCCGTCCTCCATGCGGATCAGCCGGGCCCGCCACAGCGGCGCGGCGTCCATCGGGATCGGGGCGCGCGCCATCTCGCCGCGGATCCGCTCGAACTCGCCGCGCTGCTCACCGGCGGGCAGATGGGTGACGTCGGTGACGGGCAGCGGCGCCGGTTCGTGGGCGCGCACGACCTGCACCAGCGCGCCGTCGTCGACCCGCAGGTGGGTACGCAGCGCCTCGTGCCGGGCGATCACCCGGTTGACCACGTCGCCGGCCGTCTCGGCGTCCACGTCGGCGGGGAACATCCACGGGAAGGAGACGTTGAACACCGGCGACCCGGCGTCGAGCTGGTTGGCCATCCACACCCGCTCCTGGGCGTAGGAGGCCGGGAACGTCCACTCCTGGGTCATGAGAGGGCCTCGCGCACCGAGCGGGGACGCATGTCGGTCCAGACCTCGTCCACGTGGGCCAGGCACTCCTCGCGGCTGCCGGCGAAGCCGGTGTCGTGCCAGCCGGCGGGCAGCTCGCGGTCGGCCGACCAGATCGAGTACTGCTCCTCGTCGTTGCGGACGACCAGGAATCGGGATTCGGCCATGTCAGTTCGCTCCTGCGGTGTCGGGGGTGTGCGGCTCGGCCATCGCCACGGCGATCTTGCGGGGGCCGGTGAACGGCTCCCGGCCGTGCGCGGCGGTCATGTTGTCCACCACCAGCACGTCGTCGCGCTGGTAGTCGAAGCGGACCGTGGCCGCCCGGTAGGCGGCGCGCAGGTGGTCCATCACGTCGGCGGGGATCTCGCCGCCGTCGCCGTAGTAGGTGTTCGACGGCAGCCCGTCGGCGCCGAACATGGCCAGCAGCCCTTCCTGGTAGTCGGCCGGCAGCGTGCTCAGGTGGAAGAAGGTGGCGTGGTTGAACCAGCGCGGGGTGTCCGAGCCCGGCCGGTGGTGCACCACGTCCCGGACCGCGCGGGTACGCAGGCCGTCCTTGCCGACCCATTCCACGGTGATCCCGTTGTCCGCCGCGTACGCCTCCACCTCGGCGCGGCTCTCGGTGTTGAACACCTCCTGCCAGCGGGTACCGAAGTCGCCGTGGAAGTTGCGCACCAGCATCCAGCGGCGGCGGACGAACTCCTCGCGGACCGCCGGGTCGATCAGCTCGTACACCCGGCGCACGTCGGCCAGCGGCGTGGCGCCCTGGCTGTCCGGCGGCGTGACGCAGTAGAAGAACAGCGTCAGCGGCCAGCGCGCCTGGTACGAGTTCTCGTTGTGCAGGAAGATCTCCTCGTCCGGCGGGTAGTCGGTCGAGGTGTAGACCCGGCCCTTGATGGAGTGCCGGGGCGAGGAGCGCTCGGTGTAGGTCAGCGGCTCGCCGGCCAGCGCCCGTACGGCCTGGTCGAAGCCGTCCACGCCACCCACGTCGAAGCCGCGGAACAGCAGCCCTCCGCTGGCGACGAGGGTGTCCCGCAGCTCGGCGCGCCGGGCGGCGATGAGGTCGGTCAGCGGCCGGCCGTCGTTCTCGACGACCACCGGCAGCGTCGCGGTTGTCTCGCTCATGGTGCGGTGTCTCCTTGTTCCGTCGGATGTCAGCCGCGGGGCAGCCGCGGGATGGCCGGGATCGCCGCCGGGACGGCCGGTTGGTCGGCGGGCGCCTCAGCGCGCAGCTCCTCGATCCGGGCGGCCAGGCCGGCCACCGTGGGGGTCTCGAAGAGGCTGCGCATCGGCAGCCGCACCCCGGTCGCCTTGCGCATGGCGGCGATCAGCTGCACGGCGACCAGCGAGTTGCCGCCGAGGGCGAAGAAGTCGTCGTCCACGCCGATGTCGGTGACGCCGAGACCGTCGCGCCACACCTGGGCGATGGTCTTCTCCAGCTCGGTGCCCGGTG
>NZ_JAGPXV010001217.1:0-409 GCF_018070405.1 Micromonospora sp. D75 | reverse complement strand
AGCACCGCCAGGCCGTCCAGCCCGCCGCACTCGGACACCAGCGCGTCCAGCTGCGGCCGGTGAATGGTGTCCAGGTCGTAGTAGGCGAACGGCGAACCGGCCAGCACCGCCTCGGTCGCCTCGCTCATCAGCTCGTCGTTGGCGGCGAGGTGCGCGACGATCTGCTCGGCGCTGAGTTGCCCCTCCGGCGGCGGCCCGAACCCGCCCGCGTCGATCTCCGCGAACAGTTCGTCGTACGCCTGCCGCAGTGCCGCGACGTCCACCTCGTCCATGTCCCGCATCCAACCCCCGTCGCTGCCGCGCCCACCCCGGCTACCGCGCCCGGTTCACCCGGACGGGTCCGGACAGGCGTGAAGGCCGGCACCCCGTTGGTTCGGGGTGCCGGCCTTCAGCGTGGTCTTACTTGTTC
>NZ_JAGPXV010000149.1:0-10343 GCF_018070405.1 Micromonospora sp. D75 | reverse complement strand
GCCTACGGTCGGTGACATGAGGGCTGTGGTGTACGAGGGGCCGCACGAGGTGGCCGTCAACGAGGTCGACGACCCGCGGATCGAGGATCCGAACGACGTGGTCGTCCAGGTCACGACGACCGCGATCTGCGGTTCGGACCTGCACATGTACGAGGGACGGACGGCCGCCGAACCGGGCATCGTGTTCGGCCACGAGAACATGGGCGTGATCGTCGAGACCGGGCCGGGCGTGACGAGCCTGCGCGTGGGTGACCGGGTCTCGATGCCGTTCAATGTGGCGTGCGGGTTCTGCCGCAACTGCCGGGAGCAGCGCACCGGGTTCTGCCTGACGGTGAACCCGGGCTTCGCCGGCGGCGCGTACGGCTATGTGTCGATGGGGCCGTACCGGGGTGGGCAGGCGGAGTACCTGCGGGTGCCGTTCGCCGACTTCAACTGCCTGAAGCTGCCGCCGGGCACCGAACACGAGAACGACTACGCGATGCTCGCCGACATCTTCCCGACCGGCTACCACGGGGTGGCGATGACCGGGCTGCGGCCGGGCGAGAACCTGACCGTGATGGGCGGCGGGCCGGTCGGGCTGATGGCGGCGTACTCGGCGGTGCTGATCGGGGCGTCCGAGGTGTTCGTGGTGGACCGGGTGCCGGACCGGCTGCGGCTGGCCGAGTCGATCGGCGCCACCCCGATCGACTTCAGCGCGGGCGACCCGGTCGAGCAGATCCGGGACCGGACCGACGGGGTGGGGACCGATCACGGCGTGGACGCGGTGGGATACCAGGCGTCCGCGCCCAGCGGCGAGGAGCAGCCGGCGCTGGTGCTGAACACGCTCGTGGAGGTGGTGCGCGCGACCGGGGCGATCGGCGTGGTCGGGCTCTACCTCGCGGCGGACCCGGGCGCCCCGGACGAGCACTCCGCCCGGGGTGAGCTGCTGTTCAAGGTGGGCAAGCTGTTCGAGAAGGGCCTGCGGATCGGCACCGGGCAGGCGAACGTGAAGACCTACAATGCGTACCTGCGAAACCTGATCATGGCGGGGCGGGCGACCCCGAGCTTCGTGGTGAGCAAGGAGTTGCCGCTGGACGCGGCGCCGGAGGCGTACCAGCGCTTCGACCGCCGCGAGCCGGGCTACTCGAAGGTCGTGCTCAAGCCGGCCGCCTGACGAGCCGTCGTACGGTGGCCGGGTGCGCCCTGGGCCGCATGTTCGGGCGGCTGCCGGGTAGCGCACCCGGAAGGACGGCGGAGGGACGGCGATGAAGGCGATCGTGTACGAGCGCAGCGGGAACGCCTCGGTGCTCCAGGTGGTCGAGCGGCCCGTGCCGGAACCCGGGCCGGGCGAGGTGCTGGTGCGGATGGCCGTGTCGGGGGTGAACCCGACCGACTGGAAGGCCCGCCAGGCGTGGCCGCTGCCGAGCGGCTGGCAGATTCCGCACCAGGACGGCGCCGGGGTGGTCGAGGCGGTCGGTGAGGGCGTGGACCGGACGCTGATCGGCGAGCGGGTCTGGGTGTGGGAGGCGGCGTGGCAGCGGCCGTGGGGCACCGCCGCGGAGTACACGCTGGTTCCGGTCCGGCACGCGGTGCCGCTCGGTCCGGCGTCGTTCGATCTGGGGGCGGCGCTCGGCATCCCGTTCATGACGGCGCACCGCTGCCTGACCGCGGGTGAGTACATGCCGGACAAGCTGCACGCGGGCGCGCTGAGCGACCATGTGGTGCTGGTGCAGGGCGGCGCGGGCGCGGTGGGCAACGCGGCGATCCAGCTCGCGAGCTGGGCCGACGCCTGTGTCATCGCGACTGTGAGCAGCCCGGAGAAGGCGCAGCTCGCGGCGGCGGCCGGCGCCGACTTCGTGATCAACTATCGCGAGCAGGACGTGGTCGAGGAGGTCCGCAAGGTCGCGCCCGACGGGGTGCACACGATCGTCGAGGTCTCCGCCGCCCGCAACGCCGCCGCCGACGTGCGGATGCTGCGTACCGGCGGGGCGGTCTGCGTGTACGCAGACGACGGCGGCGACGAGATCACGTTGCCGATCCGGCCGCTGATGGTTCCGAACGCGCGCTGGCAGTTCGTGCTGATCTACACCGCGCCGAAGGTCGCCAAGGCGCAGGCGGTCACCGACATCGCGGCGGCGGTGGCGCAGGGCGCGATCCGGGTCGGTGAGGACGCCGGGCTGCCGCTGCACCGGTATCCGCTGGCGGACGCCGCTGCCGCGCAGCAGGCGGTGCAGGACAGCGTGGTGGGCAAGGTGCTGGTCACCACCGCGGACGAGTAGGTGACCGGATTTCCCCGACAGCCGGACAGACGCGAACAAGTTTCGCAACAATGACGGTGCGGGTCAGCCCGTAACGGACGGGCGGCCCCGGCGCGGTGCGAACGCCGGGGCCGCCCTCTGGGAGGAATGCCCGTTGGAAACGTGTTCCTGCCCGTGTAGGCGACGGTACGCCCCGAAACGTTACGACGCGGTCAGTTCCCGTACGTCGAGCCCGCCGTCGGCGTACCGCGAGCGCACCACCTTCTTGTCGAACTTGCCGACGCTGGTCTTGGGCACGGCGTCGATGAACGCCCAGCGTTCCGGCAACTGCCAGCGGGCCACCGAGCCGGCCAGGAAGTCCCGCAGCTCCTCGGCGGTCACCGAGGCGCCCTCGCGAACCACGACGGTGGCCAGCGGGCGCTCGTCCCAGCGCTCGTCCGGTACGCCCACCACGCACGCCTCCAGCACCGCCGGGTGCGCCATCAGGGCGTTCTCCAGCTCGACCGAGGAGATCCACTCCCCGCCCGACTTGATCACGTCCTTGGCGCGGTCGGTGAGCGTGATGTAGCCGTCCGGCGAGAGCGTGCCGACGTCACCGGTCCGCAGCCAGCCGTCCCGGAACTTCTCCTCCTCCGGCACGTCGTCGCCGATGTACCGGGCGGTCACCCACGGCCCGCGCACCTCCAGCTCGCCCACCGACGTCCCGTCCGCGGGCAGCGGCTCACCGGCCGGGCCGACGATCCGCGCGGTCACGCCCGCCGGTACGCGGCCCTGCGTGTAGCGGTAGCGCCAGGCGTCGTCGCCGGTCGCGCCGGCCGGCGCCCGGGACACCGAGCCCAGCGGCGACATCTCGGTCATGCCCCAGGCGTGGATGACGTCGATGCCGTAGCGGTCGTGGAAGGCGTGCATCAGCGCCGGCGGGCACGCCGACCCGCCCACGATGACCTCCTTCAGTGAGGAGAGGTCCACCTCGTGCGCGTCCAGGTAGGCCAGCAGGTCGGTCCAGATGGTCGGCACCGCCCCGGCCAGCGTGGGGCGCTCGGCGGCGATCATCGCGGCGATCGGCTCGGCCTGGAGGAACCGGTCCGGCATGATCAGCGAGGCGCCGGAGAGGAAGGCCGCGTACGGCAGGCCCCAGGACATGGCGTGGAACATCGGCACGATGGCCAGCTCGCGGTCGTTCGGCCCGAGCCCGAAGCCCTCCGGCATGCAGACCTGGAGCGAGTGCAGGTAGATCGAGCGGTGCGAGTAGGCGACGCCCTTGGGGTGGCCGGTGGTGCCCGAGGTGTAGCAGAGCGCGGCCGCGTCCCGCTCGTCCACCTCCGGCCAGTCGAAGTGGTCGGGGCGGTCGGCCAGCAGCGCGTCCCAGTGGTGCACGGTGATCCGGTCACCGGCGGCGGCCAGCAGCGGGGCCGGGTCGCCGCCGCCGACCACCACCACGTGCGCCACGGTGGTCATCTCGCCGATCACCCGGGCGAGCAGCGGGATGAGCGTGGTGTCGACGAGCACCACGCGGTCCTCGGCGTGGTTGGCGATGTAGGCGACCTGGTCGGGGAAGAGCCGGATGTTGAGCGTGTGCAGCACCGCGCCCATGCTCGGCACGGCGAAGTACGCCACCAGGTGCTCGTTGTTGTTCCACATGAACGTCGCGACCCGCTCGTCGCCGGTCACGCCGCACTCGTCGCGCAGCGCCTGGGCCAGCCGGGCGGCGGCGCGGCCGACCTCCGCGTACGTCATCCGGCGCGGTTCGGCGCCGGTCCAGGTGACCACCTCCGCTGCGCCGTGCACGCTGGAGCCGTGTTCGAGGATCCGGGCGACCTGGAGGGGGGCGTCCATCATCGTGCTACGCATGGGTAACAACGTAGTGGCGGCGGTCACATCTACGGAACCCCCCGGAACCACCGAGGTGATCACGGATGATGCGTAGATTGTCCGGGTGAGCATCTCGTGGGCCGACTCGTACGTGGGGCAGCTCCGCGCCCTGGCCGGTGACCGCACCCTGATGTTCGTCGGCGCCCGCGCCGTGGTGCGCGACAACGCCGCCCGGGTGCTGCTGATCCAGCGCTCCGACAACGGCCAGTGGGCGCTGCCGGCCGGCGCCATGGAACTGGGCGAGTCGATCGCCGACTGCGCGGTTCGCGAGGTGCGGGAGGAGACCGGCCTGCGGGCGCTGCGGGTCAGCGCGTTCGCGCTCTACACCGGCCCGGACCGCACCCACACCAACATGTACGGGCACACGTACCAGGTCTTCACCACCGCGTTCCGCGTCGACGAGTGGGACGGCGAGCTGGACCGGTTCACCGACGAGACCACCGACGCCGCCTTCTTCCGTCCGGCGGACTTCCCGCACCCGCTCTCGTCGAGCGTCCACGAGACACTCGCCGACCTGGACGTGTTCGAGCAGACCAACCGGCTGATCCTCAAGTAGCCGCCGGTCACAGCATCGTCTGCGACTTCGCCTCCATGTCGGCGGCGGCCTCCTCCTTCGACTCCTTGGTCAGCGGCTTGCCGCCGGGCGCCGGGGCCTTGCCGCCGATCGGGTCGGCGCCGCCGGTGGCGCCCTGCGGACCGGTGCCGCGCAACTGGTGGTTCGGCATGGCCAGCGTGACCAGCACCGCGACGATCGCGATCAGCCCGGTGGTCAGGAAGACCAGGTGCAGCGACTCGACGAACGAGGCCTGGACGGCGGCGCGTACCGGGGCGGGCAGGGCCAGGATGGCCGCCGGGTCGTTGATCGAGAAGTTCCCGCCTGCAGACACCGCGGCCCGCTGCTCCGGCGGGAGCTGCGCGAGCGCGCCCGGCAACCGGCCGGCCAGCTCGGTGGTGAGCCGGGACGACAGCACCGCGCCCAGGATGGCCACGCCGAACGAGCCGCCGAGCGACCGGAAGAACGTGGCCGAGGACGTGCCCGCGCCCAGGTCGCGCACGCTCACCGCGTTCTGCACGGCGAGGATCAGCGACTGCATGCACAGGCCCAGCCCGATCCCGATCACCACCATGTAGCCGAACGCGGCCCAGAGCGAGGTGGCCACCCGCAGCTGCTGGAACAGCAGCATGCCGACCACGAGCACGGCCGCGCCCGCCACCGGGAACCACTTGTACCTGCCGATCCGGCTCATCGCCCGGCCGGTGACGATCGAGGTGATGATGACGCCAGCCATCATCGGCAGCATCAGCAGACCGCTGCGCGTCGGCGAGGCGCCCTTGACGATCTGGAGGTAGAGCGGGATGAAGATGATCGACCCGAACATCACCAGACCGAGGACGAAACCCGCCGCGTTCGCCAGCGCGAACGTGGCGCTGCGGAACAGCCGCAGCGGCAGGATCGGCTCCTTGGTCCGCGCCTCCTGGACGACGAACAGCACGCCCAGCACCGCGCCCGCGGCGAACAGGCCGACGATCACGCCGGAGCCCCAGGCGTACTCGGCGCCGCCCCAGCTCAGCGCCAGCAGCAGGCAGCTCACGCCGGCCACCAGCAGCGCCGCGCCGATCCAGTCGACCGTGTGCTCCCGCCGCTCGAACGGCACCAGCCGCATCACGTGCCAGCAGACCACGATGGCGAGGATCGCCAGCGGCACGTTGATGTAGAAGATCCACCGCCAGTTGGTCTCCGCGAAGTAACCGCCGACGAGCGGCCCGGCCACCGACGAGACGCCGAACACCGCGCCGAACAACCCCTGGTAGCGACCGCGCTCCCGGGGCGAGACCACGTCCGAGATGATGGTGAACGCCAGCGTCATCAGCCCACCCGCGCCGAGACCCTGCACGCCGCGCGTGACGATCAGCTGGGTCATGTCCTGCGACAGCCCGGCCAGCAGCGAGCCGAGCAGGAACATGCCGATCGAGAACAGGAAGACCGGCCGGCGTCCGTACAGGTCGGCCATCTTGCCGTACAGCGGCGTCGAGGCGGTCGACGCCAGCAGGTACGCGGTGACCACCCACGAGTAGTGGTTGATGCCGCCCAGCTCCCCCACGATCGTCGGCAGGGCGGTGCCGACGATGGTCTGGTCGAGCGCCGCCAGCAGCATCCCGGTCATCAGACCGAACATCAGCAGGCGGATCTGGCGGGCGGGCAGCGCGGGCGGGGCGGTCTGGGCGGTCATCCCGCTTCCTATCCCACCGGGGGCGGATCATGCCCCCGGTGGGCCTGTGACTTTCCTCAGGCGGCGTGCCGGCCCTCGGCGAACTCCTCCACGATCTTGGCGCAGAACGCCGGCAGGTCGTCCGGCTTGCGGCTGCTGACCAGCCCGTTGTCGGTGACGACCTCCTTGTCGACCCAGTTCGCGCCGGCGTTTGTGAGGTCGGTGCGCAGGCTCGGCCAGGAGGTGATGGTGCGGCCCCGCACCACGTCCGCCTCGACCAGCGTCCACGGGCCGTGGCAGATCACGCCGACCGGCTTGCCGGCGTCGAAGAACGACTTCACGAACCGGACCGCGTCCGGGTCCGCGCGCAGGAAGTCCGGGTTCGCCACGCCACCGGGCAGGACCAGACCGTCGTACGCGCCGGCGTCCGCCTCCTTGACGGTGACGTCGACCCGGTACTGCTTGCCGTGGTCCAGGTGGTTGAAGGCCTGGATCGAGCCGGAGTCGAGGGAGACCAGCTCGACCTGCGCGCCGGCGTTCTCCACCGCCTCCCGGGGCTGGGTGTACTCGACCTCCTCGACGCCGTCGGCGGCCAGGAAGGCGATGCGCTTGCCCTGAAGTGTCGCTGCCATGCTCTTCTCTCCTCTCCGAGGTATGTCTGCACCGTTCCCCCGGCCGATGCGGCGAAACCGGGCGCACCGGGTGGCCCGCGTCGCGTTTGGCCCGACGGCGCGGGGGGATCCGCAAAGGCATGGCAGGAGCAGCAGCGGAAGAGCGCCGGCTGGCCACCGTGGTGGCGAGCTGGCAGCAGCGTCCCGTGCTGGTCGTCGGGGACGCCATGCTGGACGAGTGGCGGTTCGCCGAGTCGGAGCGGCTCTGCCGTGAGGCGCCCGCGCCGGTCCTCACCCTGCGGCGGCGGATCTCCGCGGCCGGGGGCGCCGCCAACACGGCGGTCAACGTGGCGGCGCTCGGTGGACGGGCGGCGCTCGTCGCCCCGGTCGGTGCCGACGTGGCCGGTGACGAGCTGCACGACTGCCTGGACCGCGCGGCGGTCTGGGACCGTACGGTGAGCCAGCCCGGCCGGCCCACGCCGGTGAAGCGGCGGATGCTCGCCGGCAACCAGATCCTGCTCCGTGAGGACTCCGGCGGCCCGGAGGACGCGCTGGACGAAGACGGGGTGGCACGGCTGCTGACCGCCCTGCACTGCGCCACCGAGGAGCTGCGCGCGGTGGCCCCGGGACAGCCGCTCACGCTCGTGGTCTGCGACTACGGCCTGGGCGCCCTGCCCTCGGCGGTACGCGCCTGGCTGGTCGCCAACCGGGACCGCTACGGCACCGTGGCGCTGGACGCGCACGACCTGGCCGACTGGCGTGGACTGAACCCGACTGTGGTGACGCCGAGCTTCGCCGAGGCCACCCGGCTGCTGGCCCGCGCCGCCGCCGGTTTCGCACACGGCGAGCGCAACGCCGTACCCAATGGGGGTGACCTGCACCTGGACCACCCGGCGGAGGCCGACGGCCCGTCCGAGCTGATGGTCGGCGCGGCGCCCGGCGGGTCCGGCGACCGCGCGCCGGGCAGCCCGCACCCGACCTCGGGCGCGCCCGCCGCAGCGACGTCCGGCGGCTCGACCGGCCCGACCGGCGAGCCGACGCCCGGCGAGGAGCGGGTGGCGCTGACCGGGGACGGGCTGAGCGTCACCGGCACCGGCGTGACGGTGAGCGCGACCGCCGGCACCGGCGTGGACCGGGCCGTGCTGGCCGAGTCGCGCCTGCCCGAGCTGCGCGCGCACACCGGCGCGGACGTGGTGGCGGTGACCCTGGACACCGAGGGCGCGGTGGTCGGCGGCGCCGAGGGCGAGCCCCGGCGCAGCCACAGCACCCCGGTCCCGGCCAGTCACGCGGTGGGCGCCGGGGACGCGTACCTGGCGGCCATGACGCTGGCGCTCGCCGCCGACGCCGGCCTGCCCACCGCCGCCCAGCTCGCGCAGCTCGCCGCCACCATCACGGTCGCCGACACCGGCACCTGCGTGTGCCGCCGCGAGGACCTGCTCGCCGCGCTCGGCACCGGCCCGGACGACGGCGGGCACCCGGCGCTGGTCGGCGCCGACGAACTGGCCGCGCTGGTGGACGAGCACCGGCAGGCCGGGCGGTCGGTGGTGTTCACAAACGGCTGCTTCGACGTGCTGCACCCGGGGCACGTCCGCTACCTGACTCAGGCCCGCGCGCTCGGTGACCTGCTGATCGTGGCGGTCAACTCGGACGGCAGCGTCCGCCGGCTCAAGGGCGCGGACCGGCCGGTCAACCCGGTCGAGGACCGGATCGCGCTGCTGGCGGCGCTGGCCTGCGTCGACCACGTGGTGGTCTTCGAGGAGGACTCCCCGGCCCGGCTGATCGAGGCGGTCCGCCCCGACGTCTACGTCAAGGGCGGCGACTACCCGCCGGAGATGGTGCCGGAGGCGCCGCTGGTGCGGCGGCTGGGCGGGCAGGTGCGCACGCTCGGGTACGTGCCGGACCGCTCCACCTCGGCGATCATCGACCGCATCCGCGCCCAGTCGCTCATGAGCGAACGCACCGAGCGGAGCGAGGACAGCCCCGTGGGTGAGGGCAGGCCGGCGTGACGCGACCGCTCGACCCGGGCACGCCCGGGCAGTTCCGGCAGCGCCGCCGCCTCGACGTGCTCATTCCCACCCGCAATCGGCCCGCCGAACTGGCTGTCACGCTGTCCGGGCTGGCCGCGCAGGAGGGCGTACCGGGGTTCGGGGTGGTGGTCAGCGACCAGTCCGACGGCGAGCCCGCGTACGCGCATCCGGCCGCCGCCACCATGGTCCGGGCGCTGCGGCACCGGGGGCATCCGGTGCTGCTGACCCGGCGGCTGCCCCGTCGCGGCCTGGCCGAACACCGGTGCTACCTGCTGGCCCAGTCGGCGGCCGACGCGGTGCTCTGCCTCGACGACGACGTGTGGCTGGAGCCGGGCACGCTGTCCCGGCTGATGACCGCGCTGGACGAGCTGGGCTGCGGGTTCGTCGGCAACGCGGTGCACGGGCTCTCCTACGCCGACGACGTCCGCCCGGAGACGCACCAGCACTACGAGGAGTGGGCCGGGCGGCCGGTGCCGGAACGCATCCTGCCGGGCACGCCGGAGTGGCACCGGGCGTCGATCCACCCGGCCGCGAACCTGCTGCACGTCACCGAGAAGCTGAACCTGCCGCCCGGGCAGTGGCGGGCGTACAAGGTCTCCTGGATCGGCGGCTGCGTCCTCTACGACCGGACGAAGCTGGTCGAGTCCGGTGGCTTCGACTTCTGGGAGCGGCTGCCCGACCGGCACCAGGGCGAGGACGTCGCCGCCCAGCTCGCCGTGCTGGAGCGCCACGGCGGCGCCGGCGTGCTGCCCAGCGGGGCCTACCACCTGGAGTCGCCGACCACAGTCACCGAGCGGGACGTGGAGGCGTGGGAAGTGGTGCTCAGCGAGTCGACGGCGGAGGTGTGAGCAGCTCGCGGGCCGCCTCGATCACCTCGGCCGCCGGCACGTCGGCCACGAACGACACCCGGTGCGGGCACTCCCCGTCGCCGGGCCGGTGCGGGTAGATCCCGGGTGTGCAGTCGACGCCGCAGACCGGGCAGTGGGTGGTCCAGGCGGCGATCGGGCGGTGCCGCCCGCGCAGCGGCGACGCCCCGTTGATCAGGTTGCCGACCCAGAACACCCCGACCGTCGGCGCGCCCACGGCGGCGGCCAGGTGCAGCGGGCCGGTGTCGTTGGAGACCACGAGCGCGCAGTCCGCGTACGCGGCGGCCAGCGCGCCGAGGCTGAGCGTGCCGACCTGCGGACGCACCGGCACGCCGGCCGCCGCCACCACAGCGTCCACCGTCTCCTGCTCGGCGGGGGTGCCGGTGACCAGCACCTCGTACCCGTCGCCGGTGAGCGCGCGGGCGACCTCGGCGAAGCATTCCGGCGGCCAGCGGCGTCGCGTGTCGGTGGCGCCCGGGTGCAGCGCCGCCCGGGGCCGGGTGGGTTCGCCGAGCACGGC
>NZ_JAGPXV010001216.1:0-412 GCF_018070405.1 Micromonospora sp. D75 | reverse complement strand
AGGACGCCGTCGGAGTCGAGCCGCTCGCTGGCGTACTCGGGATCCTCGGCCAGGCCGGCCAGGCTGCCGGTCGCGGCGTACCGGTCACGCAGCGCCTCGGCGGCCCCGCCGTCGGTGGGTGAGGGCGCGGCGAGGGCCGGCGCGGGGCCGGTGGCAGCGCCGGGCTCGGTGGTGGAGCCGCAGCCGGCGAGGACGGCGACCAGCGCCGCCGCGATGATCAACCGTCGGGACACCGGAGGGATGCTAGACGGAGATCGACGCCCGTGGCGCCCCGGGGAGCGCCCGCGTCAGGCGGGGCGGGCGCCGACCGCGTCGCGTAC
The DNA here is from genome assembly GCF_018070405.1 of Micromonospora sp. D75. NCBI lineage: Bacteria > Bacillati > Actinomycetota > Actinomycetes > Micromonosporales > Micromonosporaceae > Micromonospora > Micromonospora sp. D75. The sequence goes on along the minus strand of NZ_JAGPXV010001216.1, from coordinate 92 downwards.
CTCGGCGCCCTGCTCGCCCTCGACGGCGCGGGCGCAGTGGGCGCAGCAGAAGAAGCGGCCGGAGACCTCGACGCCGTGGCCGACGATCTTGA
>NZ_JAGPXV010000148.1:0-10379 GCF_018070405.1 Micromonospora sp. D75 | reverse complement strand
GTTGGGGTGGTCCACGGCCTTGACCCACGTCGGCGCCGGCACCGCCAGGATCACCTTGGACTCCGGGGTGAGCTTGCGGGCCACCTCGTCGAAGTAGGTGAGCTGCGGGTCGTCCAGGTACGAGCCGGACTGGTCGTCGAGGCCGAGCAGCCACCAGCCGGCCGGCAGCTCGACCGCGAAGTACGAGCGGGACTGGCCGGTGCCCCAGCCGCCGAAGTGCCGGTCCCGGGTCCGCACGAACAGCCGCAGGAACGCCGTCAGCCCGTCGTACCAGTCGTGGTTACCCGGCACCGCGAACAGCGTCGGCTTCTCCGGCGGAGCAACCGGCAGCGCGGACTGGTACGGGCCCTTGCAGCGGTCCTCGTACGCCTCGTAGCCCGCCGCCGGGTAGACCTGGTCACCACCCATCACCAGCGTCTGCGCCCGCGGAAGCCGGTGCCCGTCCACCGTCAGCTCCGGCTGGGCGAGCAGGTACGCCACCGAGTACGTGGCGTCGAAGCCGTCACCCAGGTCGGCCACGTAGTCGAGCCAGAGCCCGCCGTCCGGCCCGACCTGCCGGAACGTGCCGTCGCCGAACGCGTTCTGCAGCTCGCGCTTGTCCAGGTACGCCCCGAACAGCATCGCCAGCAGCGTACGCAGGCCGGTGCTGATCAACAGCAGCGGCGCGAGCCAGGGCACCGGCCGGCGCGGGGTGAAGCCCAACTCCTGCGGGTCGATCTTGCGGGGGCGGCGGGTGGCGCGCTCGCCGGGATGCGCCTCGGGGGCCGCTGGCCGCGGCGGTTCGTCGGTCACCCGCCGCAGGGTAGTCGGGACGCGGCGCGAAGTCTCTCCCGTGACGGGGCGGATGTGGCTCGGTGTCCGGGTTCGGAGGCGGGGGGATCCGGTTCGGCTTCGGCCGGGGAGTGCCGTACACTTTACGATCGTTGCCGCCTTAGCTCAGTCGGCTAGAGCGACGCACTCGTAATGCGTAGGTCGACGGTTCGATTCCGTCAGGCGGCTCGGTACAGAATCCCAGGTCATCGGCCTGGGATTCGCCGTTTCCGGGGCGGACAACAGCGCCCTTCGACGGAGATGGGCTTCCGGAAGAGGAGTGGTTGGCGGCAGCGCGGCCTACGCTGCCGGAATGAAGGTGGGCAGGGTCTGGCGGGTGCACCACCGCAGCGAGTTGGTCGGTGAGGTCGATGAGCGGGAGCTCGACTTCCCCTGGATCCGCGGCCGCTTTCGGCCAGAGCCTGCTTTCCGACCACTGCGACCGATTTTCGCGGCATGGATCGAGGCCGTGAACTCCGGGGATGTTGAGGCATTGCGCCAGGCGCACGAGGCCATCTATCCGGCCGTGACGATGACTGACCCGACCGGGCGCGAAGTGCCATGGTTCATCTTGGTCATCGAAGGGGACGAGGCGCGCTTCCGGTGGCGTGATGAGCCCGTCACTGATCGGTAGCAAACCGGCCAGCACGTGGGCGGGCGGGGCCTGCCGAGCCACCCTCAGTCCAGCTTCGGTTGTTCGTACAGTTCGCGGGCGGACAGGATCACCGCGCTGCCGTCTGCGAGGCGGACGGTCAGTGTGGTGGTGTTGCTGCTCGACTCATCGAGGCCTTCGGGGTACCAGGCGCCGAAGTAACCGTCGCGAACGGTTGCCCGCGCCGTCCGTGACGAATCGCCATCCTCGGTCCGCAAGTTGATCTCCACGCTCGTCACCTGTGAGCCGACGTGTCCCGCCATGATCCGGACGTAGCCTTCGTCGGTGCGTAGCTGACCCCACGAGTACAGCTCGACACCCCCGGCGCCGAGCCGCTCGGTGCTGGTCAGCACGGTCAGGATGCTGGTATTCGTCACGTCCCCGTTGCGATCGCGGAAGCATGTCTGGCTTCCAGCCGGCGACACGGCGTTCACGTATGCGTACTCGCCGCGTTTTTCACCGATGACCACCCTTGCGACGCTCGCGTCCTGGGCAGGCAGGCATTTGCCGGCGATGTCGCGTGCCTCGGTATCCGAGATCGGACTCGGCTCGGGCGTCCACGACGCAAACGCGGGACCAGCGTTGAGAAATGTCAGGGTGAAGGCGACAGCGGCGGCGAGCGCTCCGGCCGCGCCGACGATCGCCAGGCGAGGCCGACGGTGCGATGTGCGCGCTGGTGCCGGGCGCGGTCGCCGATCAGTGGCGACGATCCGCTCGAGCAATTCTCGCGCGGGTTCCTGCGCGACGCGTGCGGGCACCGGGACGGCGGCAGAGCGGATTGTCCGGGCGAGGACGTCGTCGTGGGTCATGCGGAGCCTCCGCGTCGTGAAGGGCCGGCCGGTGCAGGGACGTTTGTGGGTTCGCTGATCGGCCGCTGACCAAGATGCTGACGCAGGCGGCGACGGGCGCGCAGCAGGCGCAAACTGAACGCGGGCCGGGAAATGCCCAGTACGTGTGCTGCCTGCGGCCCGGTGAGGTCTTCGATCGCGGTCAGCGTCAGCACTTCCTGATCGGCCGATGACAGGCGCTGCCAAGCCTTCACCAGGTCGACGCGGGTAGCCGCGAGGTCGGCCTCGGTGCTGCTCGGAGCATCGGGTTCCTGGAGGACGCGAAGCGCGAGGCTCTGCTGCCGCTGGTCGCTGCGCTGCCGATTGTGCAGAACGTTGCGGGCGACGGTGAACAGCCAGGCGCGGGCCTCGCCGAGTGACTTCGGTACTTCGTCCAAGCGGCGCCACGCTATCAAGAACGTCTCGGCGACCACGTCTTCGGCAACGGCGAGGTGTGCACGGCGTTCGACGAAGAGCAGCAAATCGTCATACGCGGCCTCGAACAGCTCGCGGAAGGCGGAATCGGCCTCCGCGGTCGTCGGATCCACACCCTTCCTCGTGTTCGGCGCGTGGCGTCTGGTGCTCATAGTCGTCGCCGGTCCAATACGAAGCCGCGGATCAAGGGTGCGAGTGGGCGCTCGACGAAGCGATGGACAAGCCAGGCTGCCGCCAGCAGCCCAAGCACGGTGCCGCCGATCAGTATCGACGCGGGAAGGTTGGTTTCCTCGTACACGTTGCGGATCACGCTGTATCCAATGCGCGGGTGCAAGAGGTAGAAGGGGTAGCTGATGGCACCCGCAATGGCCAGCCAGCGCATTCTCACCCGGTTGGTGTAGCCGAGCGCGATGACGAGCATCAGAAGGTACACCCCGGTGAGCAGTACCGGTGCCGGCCAGACGGGCACCTCGAAGCCGGGCTTCAACTCCAGGGTCCGCTCGTGCACGCGCTGCAGGCTGACCAGCCACGTGGCGAGTAGCAGCACCCACAGCCATGGATCGGATCGGTTGCGGCGAAGCAGGAACAGGGTGATTCCGGCGATGAAGTACGGCGCGAAGTCGGACATCACGACCTCGTCCAGGGCGGCGCCCCGGAAGACGGGCATGACCACGGCGACGGCCAGCCACACGGCAGCGAATATTTTTACTCCCCGCTCGGTCGGCTTGGCCGCAAGAATGCACGCCGCGATCAGATAGAACCGGAGCTCGATCCAGAGGGTCCAGTACACGGTGTCGACAAGCGGCGTGTTGAGGGGCTCCGCCAACATGGTCAGGTTGACCAGCACGCCCCACCCGTCCGGCAGAGGTGGGAAAGGCAGCCCGCCACTGATCGGCAGCACTGCCGCCACGGCTGTCGTGGTCAGCACACACACCCAGAACGCCGGATAGAGTCGCGCGACGCGGGAGGCAGCGAACTCGCGAACGGTACGCCCCCAGCCGCTCATGAGGATCACAAATCCGCTGATCAGAAAGAACGTCTCGACTCCGAGGAAGCCATAGATCAGCACCGGTGCCGCGTCCGGCAGGAAGTATGCCGGCGGGCGCACGCCGTCCAACCTCCATGAGTCGCCGAAGTGGTATCCGGCCACCGCAAGAGCACAGATCAGCCGCAACCCGTCCAGCACGTACAACCGGGGCGCCCGCCCGGGAGGGCTGCTGACGGGCGGCGGCGTCGGCGCGCGGTCGAGCACCGCGGTCGTCATACTCTGCTCCTGTCCTGGACACACGACTGCATCCAGGACAGACATGTGCAGCACCGCGTCAAGTGCTACAGGTGATCACCGTCACGGGTGGTTCGACCGGATCTGGTGCCTCTGGCCTCAGCCGATGCGTAGCAGCAACACCTGGTCGTCGCGGAGTTCGGAGATGCTGTCGCGCAACAGCCTCAGCCCATCCAAACCGGCCGTGCCGCTCTCCTCGAAGTCCAGCCCCATTTCCTCGAAGTGGGCGGCCAACTCCTCCTCGCGGTGCCCGGCGGGGTCGAGCTGATCCAGGAACCGCTTGTGTGCGGGAGTGATGAGCACGGTCAGGTCGTGCACCTTGTTGATGGCCGCCGACTCGGCATCGAACTCCGACTGCTCCAGGTCGACGTCGCGCTCCTCCAGATAGCTCAAGACGTGCAGCATGCAGTACCCGGACCAGTCGTACTCCTCCCGCGGCTCGCGTCCGTGTTCGGCGAGGTAGGAGCCGAGTGACGACGACGATGTGCGGGCGAGGCGGGCCAACTCGGGGATGCTTCTCCTGGGGACCAGGGTCAGTGACGCGACAGCAGACAACGCACCCTCCGTCGTACGGACTCTGCCGGGCAGGCTACGGGGAGGGAGCGACAACGTGTCGGCGGATCGTTGCGGCGGCCGATGGCTCTACAGCCATCCGTACAGCCAAGGAAAGCCGCAGGGCGCTGACGGCACCCGACCCATGTCGTAACCGCCTGTTACGGTGCGCCGCAGTTGGCCGGTCAGAGCAACCCCACGCAGACCCACGAGCCCGAGGTGAGCGGCCCGCATCCAATCCGCATCTCGCGTTGCGACCGCCTTGCCCAGCCGGTTGGCGACGGCGTCCAGGTCGTCACCGAACAGAGCCACGTACACCTCCAAGTGATGGTGCGGGGGAGCCGGACAAGACGGCGGCAGCGGCCCAGGCCAGCAGCAAGCCCATGGTCAGGCCGGGCGGCAGGTACCAGAACGTGAGGAAGCCGGCGGGTGGCGTCAACGGCAGTGCCGCGACGAGCGCCCATGCGACGCGGCGCGACAGCACGCCGCGACGCAGCCCCTGCAGCCCGCACCAGACGGTGCCCACCAGCGCCGTCAACAGGGCCACGAGGTCGAACAACCACCCGTACCCGGGGCTGCTGTATTCCAGGCCGATAGCGATGCCTGCGGTGAGGAGCCCGTACCTCGTGAGGCGGCGGGGCATCGCGGTGGCGTGGCCGGTGACCGTCCAGACGAGCGGCAGCGCCAGCAGTACGGACACGAAGAAGGGCCCGCGCCAGATCCACGCCGGCTCCCCACCGTCGAACAACGGCAGGTTCTCGGCCATCCATCGCGACGGAGCGGGTAGGGAGCTGACGGCGCGGCCGCCGCCGACCTCCCACTGCGTGGCCATCGCGGCGCCGAGCACCGCCGCGATCACCGGCGCGAGAACCGCCAGGACGCGCCGCCAGCGGGCGACCGGCAACTTGCCCTCGACGCCGGTCGGGCCGGCACGATCGGGTACGCGCTGCGGATGCTTCTGTCGCATCGCACGATCGTCATTGCGTCGCTGGGAATTCTCATCAGGGGAACAGCCGAGATCACCATCGGCGTATCGGCGGTCCACGTGGGTTGTCTCGGTCCGCGGCGGTCAGCGCACCAGCAGGTCGATGACGCCCGTCAGGTCCTCCTCGCCGCTGCCCTCGGCCAGGCGGCGGCGCATCAGCTCGAAGTAGGGGCTGAGCAGTTCCCGGCTGACGCCCTGCTCTGCCGCGGTGCGCAGGAACGTCGGTGTGCCGGCCACCTGCATGGCGAGATTGGAGACGACGCCCTTCGTGTAGTCGCCGCTGCGCAGCTGGTCGGCGGTCTGGTGCACGGCCGGGGCCATCGCGACGAGCCAGTCGGCGAGCAGCGGGGCCAGCGACGCGGGGTCGATGTCCTCCCGGCGGATCAGGGCGAAAGCGTGCGCTGCCCCGGCGAACATGCCGTACATGGCGCTGAGCAGGGCCACGTCGTGCAGGGCGGCGAAGCCCGCATCCCGGCCGACGTAGGTGGTGCCGGCGGGGACGGCGAGCGTCTCCCGGTGCCGTTCGAACAGTTCGCGGGAGCCGCTGTAGAAGACGTAGCCGCCGGCGTCCGGGACGCCGATCATCGGAGGGACGGCCATGATTCCGCCGTCCAGGTAGCGGGCGCCGCGCTCGCGGGCCCAGTCGGCTCGGGCGCGGGCCTGGGCGGGCGTACCCGTGGTCAGGTTGACCAGGTCCCTGCCGGCCAGGTCGGCGTCGGCCAGCACCTCCTCGACCGAGGCGTCGTCCAGCAGGCAGACGACGACAAGGGTGTTCGCGGCGACGGCCTCGGCGGCGCTGTCGGCGACCGTCGCTCCCTCGGCGGAGATCACCGCGGCGCGGGCCGTGGTGCGGTTCCAGACGGTGAGCGGGTGGCCGGCGGCGAGCCAGGCGCGGGCCAGCGCGGCGCCCATCGCGCCGAGGCCCAGCAGCGTCACGGGCGTCTTCTCCACAGTGTCGGGTGCCATGCCGAAAAGGCTGGTCGCAGGCCCGCAGGCGATCAAGTACGCACTTCGGAGTAGGTGGTTACCCTGAGGTGAGCGAGCAGGTCGGAAGGGCGGGGGCATGACGACGTTGAACCGGCCGGGCGCACCGGACGGCCATGTCTGCGGGATCGACGCCGCGATGGAGGTGATCGGGGGCAAGTGGAAGGTGCTGATCCTCTGGGCACTCCACGAGCACCCGTACCGCCGCTTCGGCGAGTTGCGCCGGCTGCTGCCGGGGATCACCGAGAAGGTGCTGGCCGCCCACCTGCGCGAGATGGAGGCGGACGGCGTCGTGCGCCGCGTCTCCTACGACGAGGTACCGCCCCGCGTCGAGTACTCGCTGACCGAGGACGGCGTACGCCTCAACGATGCGCTCGAACCGCTGGCCGCGTGGGGACGCGAGCGGCCGTCGAGGACCGCAACCGGCACGGCCGCCTCGTAGCAGCGAGCCGAGGCGTCACCGCTGCTTCGCGCGCTGGCGGGCGGCCTCGTACAGCGCCACCGTCCCGGCCGCCGCCGCGTTCAGCGAACTCGCCGCACCGACGATCGGAATGCGTACGATCCGGTCGGCCGCCTCCTGCCAGCCCTTGCTGAGTCCGTGCGTCTCGTTGCCGACGAGCAGGACAGTGGGCCCGGTCAGGTCGTGCTCCGCTACGTCGACGTCGCCGTGTTCGTCCGTACCGATGATCTGGATCTGTGGTCCCGCCTTCCGCACCGCGGCGACCCAGTCGAGGACGGCGTGGTGGCTGGGGACGCGTACGGCCGGTACGGCGAACAGCGACCCGGTGCTGGCCCGTACCGCCTTCGGGTCGTACGGGTCGGCGGCGTGACCGGTGACCACCACGCCGGACGCGCCGAAGGCGTCGGCGGACCGGATCAGCGTGCCGATGTTGCCCGGGGTCTTGGGGCGGTCGAAGACCACCACGAGCATGTCGGGCCCGACCGGGATGCGGGCCAGGTCGTCATCGGGCTGCGCCACCACGGCCAGCAGTTCGGGGGACTCCTCCTCCTTGCCGCTGAGTTCCCGCATCAGCTCGGGCGCGAGGGCCACCCGCCGGGCGTCGGTGCGGTCGAGCAGTTCCCGGCACCAGCGGGACAACTGTTGCCGGTCCGGGTACAGCAGCGCCCGGATCTCCCAGCCCTGTTCCAGGGCGACGGTGATCGGGCGTACCCCCTGGACCAGGAACTCCCCGGCACGCTGGCGCTTGTTGCGGTTGGTCAGCAGCGCCTGCCACTGCTGGAAGCTCGCGTTCCGGGTGGTGATCGTCAAGGTCTTCGCCACGCAGCCGATTCAACCCCATCCGGTGCCGGTCCCGGGGTTGCGGGCCCCGGCGACGATGGCCGGGTGATCATCCGCCGGTCGTTCCTGATCCGCCTCGCGTGCGTACTGCTGGTGGTCGGCGGCGGCGCGTTGCTGTGGCTGCCGTTCCACACCCAGATGGAGCTGGACGACTGGGCGGTGACGCTGCGCGAGCGGGGTACGCCCGCGCGGGCGGTCGTCGTCGACCAGGTGACGGAGAGCGGCGGCAACCGGAGTCCCTCGTCGAGCACCATGTACTTCAGCTACGAGGTGGACGGCCGGACGCACGCGCAGGAGGTGGCCTGCTTCGAGGTGTGCCGGGCCGCCGGAGCGGAGGTGTCGATCTGGGTGAACCCGGCGGACCCGGGTGACTTCGTCACCGACTTCGGTCAGCTCAGCGGCCACCGCGGCCGGGTGCAGGGCGTCCTCGGCGTGGTCGGGCTGGCCGCCCTGGGCGTCGGGGTGGTGCTGGCCCTGTCCGGTATCAGGCGTCGGCGTGCCACCCCGCCGCGCCGCGACCGGCCGCGCCGGGTGGAGCCGGCGACGGGCGGTCGCGGGTACGTGGGCCGGGGCAAGCGCAAGCGCAACGTCCGGCCCTGACCACGGGACTCACCGGTACAGGGTCTCCAGGTACGCCGGGCCGTAGTGGCGTTCCAGGTCGGCCAGGCTCTCCGCCGGGGCCTCCACCTCTTTGATCAGCCGGGCCCGGGTCGGCAGCACGTCCGGCTGCCAGGTCTCCGGCTGCCACAGCTCGGAGCGCAGGAACGCCTTCGCGCAGTGGTAGAAGATCTGCTCGATCGCGACCTCGACGGCCAGCACCGGCCGGTGGCCCTTGACCTCCATGTCGGCGAACCACGGCGCGTCGGCGATCAGCCGGGCGCGCCCGTTGATCCGCAGTGTGTCGGTGCGGCCGGGAATCAGGAAGATCAACCCGACGTGCGGGTTGGCCAGGATGTTGCGGTAACCGTCGGCCCGCCGGTTGCCGGGCCGCTCCGGAATCGCGATCGTGGTGTCGTCGAGCACCAGCGCGAAGCCGGGCGGGTCACCCTTGGGGGAGACGTCGCAGGTGCCGTCCGCGCCGGCGGTGGCGATCAGGCAGAACGGTGACGCGGCGAGCCACTCCCGGTCGCGTTCGTGCAGCGTACGGCGGTCCTTGGCGGCAGCGCGCGGCATCGGCGTGCCGATCAGCTCGCGTAGTTCGGCCTCGCTGGTGATCTCCCGGGTCGTCACGTCTTCCTCCCCCGTCCGTTGATCGTCACGACGGTTCCGGCCCGCGACGGGCCGCGTTCCGCCATGGTCAGCCTAGGAGAGCGCGTCGAGTGTCGGGTTTGCCCCCGGGGCCGGCGGGTAGGGACCGGTTCGCAGCGTGCGGCCGGACGTGACGGATGGAGGCCGAGATGGAGAGCCGGCTCAAGGTGCTCGGCCATCCCGTGCACCCGATGCTCGTGATGTTTCCGGTGGCGCTCTTCGTGACCGCCGTGATCTTCGACGTGGTGGACACCGTGGGCGGGCCCGGCTTCCTGGCCGAAGTCGCGTACTGGAACATCACCGTCGGTCTGATCGGCGGCCTGCTGGCCGCGGCGGCCGGGGCGTTCGACCTGCTCGCCCTGCCGGCCGGCACCCGCGCCAAGCGGGTCGGTGTCACCCACGCCGCCGCCAACGTGGCGGTGATCCTGCTGTTCGCCGCGGTCTGGGTGGTCCGGCTCAACGCCGACTCGCGGGCGGCCGGGGGCGCGCTCGTCGCCATCGAGGTGGTCGCCCTGGCGATCCTCGGCGTCAGCGCGTGGCTCGGCGGTGAACTGGTGGACCGCCTCGGCGTCGGCGTCGACCCGGAGCACGATCTCAACGCGCCCAGCTCGCTGCGACCCCCCTCGGCGACCCAGCGGATCGGAGACGCGCGATGACGGAACAGAGCGGCGGACGGGGCTGGCGTGGCCGCCAGCAGGGCTGGGACCCGATGGGCGAGCTCCAGTCGCTGCGCTCCGAGCTGAGCCGGCTGGTCGGCGGACGCTCCGGCAGCCAGGACGTGGATCTGGCCGAGACGGCGGACGGCTGGGAGGTGGTCGTCCGGCTCCCCGGTGTGGCGCCGGAGGAGGTGGCCGTCGAGCTGGACGACCGGGAGCTGTGCGTACGCGCCCGGTCGGAAGCCGAGGTGAACGCCGACCACGGCATCCCGGGCGGGTTCACCACGCGCGGCTTCGAGTACCGCGTCGACCTGCCGTCCCGGGTGGACCCGGACCGGATCGACGCGGTGATGGACCACGGCCTGCTGCGGGTGCGGCTGCCCCGGGCGGCCCGGCCCGCGCCGCGCACCATCACCGTCGGCCGCACCGGCCCGCGCGCGGGCGTCGACCGTACGCCGATGCCGGCCGACCCGGCCGCGGACCGGGAGCTGCACCACCCGGACACCGCGCTCGACGAGATCGACAGGCCGTAGGGGCCGCGTGACCAGCCCGTCGGGTGACTCCGACCCGCCGCGCCGCGACCCGGAGCCGTCGCTGCTCGGCCCGGTCGGCGAGCGTGTGCCCGACGTCGAGCGGATCGCCGTGCTG
>NZ_JAGPXV010001215.1:0-413 GCF_018070405.1 Micromonospora sp. D75 | reverse complement strand
ACGCGCTTGATCTTCGGCAGCGGACCGCAGACCCAATCCTCGTTGTGCTCCATGATCACTTCGGTGCCGGCGGTCCACTTCGTCACCTTGTAGGCGCCGGAGCCCGCGGTCTGCTGCTTGGTGAATTCGAGACCCCAGGGGTCCTTCTCGCTGGCGTTCTTCTTCACCAGCTCGGAGTTGACGATGCAGGGCACGATCACGGCGAGATCGGGGATCGTCAGCCTGTCCTTTTTGAGGAAGTCGACGCGCACGGTGTAGTCGTCGATCACGACGAACTGCTCCGGCTTGGTCAGCGAGCCCGCGCTCATCTGGAAGGTCGGGAAGCCGCCGACGCTGACGGCGCGGTCGAGCGACCATTTCACGTCTTTGGCGGTAACCGGCGTGCCGTCGTGGAATTTGGCGTTCTTGCGCAG
>NZ_JAGPXV010001214.1:0-414 GCF_018070405.1 Micromonospora sp. D75 | reverse complement strand
TACGCCGCGGCCGGCGGGCGGCGCGCCGACGCGCACCCCGCCGACCTGGGCGGCGGGCTGACGGTGGACTACGTGAACTCCGGCGAGGTGACCAGGGACGAGCCGCTGCGCGCCGCGGTGGACCGGTCCCGCGCGGTCGCGGCGGTCAACGGCGACTTCTTCGACATCAACAACTCCGGCGCCGCCCAGGGCGTCGGCATCCGCTCCGGCGAGCTGGTGCAGTCGCCGATCGCCGGGCACCCCAACGCGGTGGGCATCAGCGCCCAGGGCATCGGCCGGGTGGTCGAGGTCGGCTTCGAGGGCGCCGCGACGCTGCCCACCGGCCCGGTGCCGCTGACCCAGTTCAACAACATGGTGCAGCGCGACGGCGTGGGCGTGTTCACGCCGCTCTGGGGCTCGTACACCCGCAAGCGG
>NZ_JAGPXV010001213.1:0-414 GCF_018070405.1 Micromonospora sp. D75 | reverse complement strand
CTGCTCACGACCGCGCAGCATTACTCGAAGCTGACGGACAGATCGTTCGATGTCACCGTGCAGCCGCTATGGGACCTCTACGCCAGCCACTTCGCCCGGGAGGGTGCGGACCCCGCCGGCCCCCCGTCCGCGGCGATCCAGGCCGCGCTTGCGTGCGTGGGTTGTGGCCGGCTGTCGGTCGGCCGCGACCGGATCGCGATGCCGCGCGGCATGGCCGTCACGCTGAACGGGATCGCGCAGGGTTACGTGACCGACAAGATCGTGGAGCTGCTGCAGGCTCACGGCATAGCCCACAGCCTTGTCGACATGGGCGAGGCCCGCGCCATCGGACCACGTCCTGACGGGCGCCCCTGGGACGTCGGGGTCGCCGATCCGGAAGTCGCAGGCCGCACGGAAACGGTGCTTTCGGTGGTC
>NZ_JAGPXV010000147.1:0-10389 GCF_018070405.1 Micromonospora sp. D75 | reverse complement strand
GTTGAACCCGCCGGTGAAGATCGTGGTGACCGCCGGGACGAGCGTCGCCACGGCGAGGGTCACGCCGGCCAGGTAGGGGCCGCGCAGCCGGGCCGCGGCCAGCCCGACCACGAGTCCGCCGAGCGCGGTCACCGCGACCCCCGCGAGCAGCGACGCCGGCAGCGTCCACCACCCGCGTACGGCCCGCTCGTCGAGGGCCTGCTGGGTCAGCGCCACGGTGTACGCGCCGGTGGCCATCAGCGCGCCGTGCCCGAGCGAGAGCTGGCCGTTGAGCCCGACCAGCACGGTGTGCCCGGCGGTGACGCAGAGGAACGCGCAGACGCGCGCCACCTGGAGGTTCTGGTACGGCGCGAGCTGGTTGGTGACCAGCACGACGAGCGTGCCGGCGAACACGGCCACGGCCAGGTGGCGCAGCAGCGTGGAGCCGCGCGGATCGCGTCCGGCCGGCGCGCCGGGCAGCAGCCGGCGCAGCGGGGACGCCGTGGCGGGCGCGGTCTCGGTCGGGGTGGTCGTCACACGTGCCTCGCTCTCGCCGCGGAGAAGAGCCCGCCGGGGCGGACCAGCAGGACGGCCAGCAGCAGCACCAGGACGGCCAGCGGGGTGGTGTCAGGTCCGAGGTAGCCGGTGACGTAGGACAGGATCAGCCCGACCAGCAGGCCGCCGACGACAGCGCCGACCGGGCTGTCCAGGCCGCCGACCACGGCGGCGGTGAACGCGATCACGAAGACCAGGTCCATGGCGTGCGAGTGCAGGCCGAGTCCGGTGGGGACGACGAGCATCCCGGCCAGCGCGCCGACGGCGGCGGCGAGCGCCCAGCCGAGCGTGAGCATCCGGCCGACGCTGACGCCGAGCAGCCGGGACACCTCGGGGGCGAACGCGGCAGCCCGCATCCGCAATCCGATCGGGGTGCGGGTGAACAGCACCGCGAGCAGCGCCACCACCGTCAGCGCCGCGCCGAGCACCCAGAGGTCGTACGGGGACAGCGCGGCCACCCCGGCGATGGTGAGCGCGTCGGTGTCGAACGGCGCCGGGGCGGGACGGTACTCGTTGCCGAAGATCATGCCGAGCACCGCCTGGATGACGAGCACCAGGCCGAGCGCGACGATCACCTGGTTGAGTGGCCCGCCGGGCCCGGCGAACCGCATCAGCACCCGCTCCACCAGCGCGCCCAGGGCCAGTCCGGACAGGATCGCGGCGGCCAGGCCGAGCCAGTACGAGCCGGTGGCGGAGACGACCGCGTAGCCGACGTAGGCGGTGGCCACGGCCATCGCGCCCTGGGCGAAGTTGACCACCCGGGCGGCCCGCCAGATGAGCACCAGCGCGAGCGCGAACGCCGCGTAGACCGCCCCGGCGGCGAGCCCGTCGAAGGTGAGGAACCAGAACCGCTCCATCCGCGACCCCTTCCTAGAATCCGAGGTACGCGTGCCGGAGCTGGTCGTCGTCGCGCAGCCGGGCGGCCGGCGCGGCGATCACCACGCGCCCGAGCGACATGACGATGCCCTGGTCGGCGACGGAGAGCGCGCTGCGTACGTTCTGCTCGACCAGCAGCACGGTGAGCCCCCGTTCGTCGCGCAGCCGCCGCAGCAGCGCCATGATCTGCGCGGTGACCTTGGGCGCCAGCCCGAGCGACGGCTCGTCGAGCAGCAGCAGCCGGGGCCGGGCGATCAGCGCGCGGCCGATCGCGAGCATCTGCCGTTCGCCGCCGGAGAGCTGGTGTCCGGCGTGGTCGCGGCGGCGGGCCAGCGCGGGGAACAGCTCGTACACCTCGTCCTGCGCGCGCCGGGCGTCGGCCCGGTCACGCCGCCACAGCCCGCCCAGGCGCAGGTTCTCGGCCACGGTCAGCTCGGTCACCACGCCGCGCCCCTCCGGCACGTGCGCCAGCCCGCGCCGGACCAGGTGTTCCACCCGGACGCCGCGCAGGTCCTCGCCCGCGTACCGGATCCGGCCGCCGGTGGGCCGCAGCAGGCCCGAGAGGGTACGCAGCAGCGTGGTCTTGCCCGCCCCGTTGGCGCCGAGCACGGCGGTGACGGTGCCGGCCGGGACGGTGAACGCGACGTCGCGCAGCACCGGCACCGGGCCGTAGCCGCTGCTGAGCGCCTCCACCTCCAGCACGGCGGTCACGGCGTGCTCCCCTCGACCGGCACGTCGGCGCCCAGGTACGCCTCGGTGACCCTCGGGTCGTCGCGGATGCTCTCCGGCGCCCCGGCGGCGATCACCTTGCCGAAGTCGAGCACCACGAGGTCGTGGCAGACGGACATGACCAGGTCCATGTGGTGCTCGACGAGCAGCACGGCGCAGCCGTCGGCCCGGTCGGGCAACGCGCGGACCAGGTCGGCCAGCTCGGCCACGTCGTCGGCGCCGAGACCGCCGGCCGGCTCGTCGAGCAGCAGCAGCCGGGGGCGGGCGATCAGCGCGCGGGCCAGCGCGACCCGCTTGCGTACCGCATAGGGCAGGGTGCCCGGCGCGGCGTCGGCGTGCTTGTCGATGCCCAGCTCGGCGAGCAGGTCCAGGGCCTGGGCGCGCAGCCGGCGCTCGTCGTTGTCGCTGCGCGGCAGGCCGAACAGCGCGGCGGCGAAACCGGCGCGGGCGGTGTGACTCGCGCCGGCCACCACGTTCTCCAGCACGGTCAGCCCGGTGAACAGGCCGACGCCCTGGAGCGTGCGGGCGATGCCGAGCCGGGTGAGGGCGTGCGGGCGGGGCCGGAACGGCCGGCCGTCGAGCGTGAGCGACCCCTCGGTCGGCCGGACGAAGCCGCAGACCACGTTGAACAGCGTGGTCTTGCCGGCGCCGTTGGGCCCGATCACGCCGACGACCCGGCCGGGCGGTACGCGCAGCGAGACGTCGTCGAGGGCGACCAGGCCGCCGAAGCGTACGCCGACGTGGTGCAGCGCCAGACCCTGATCGTCGGCGGGGGTGGCCGGTGGGCTCATCGTCACCTCGTGCCGGTCGACGGAGCGCGGAAAAACTAATTACACCGGGAGTGTACTTTTCCCTGCCGCCGCGTCAATGCCCAGACGATCACGGTTCATTTCCCGGGGTTATCGGCCTCCAACGTGCACTGTCGGTGTGATCATCCCGCCATCCGGTCGCGGGCGCGGCGCAGGAACGTCTGCTCCGCCGCGTTGCCGGTGCCGGCGATCGCCGCGTCGTACGCGATCCGGGCCTGCGCCGGACGGTCGAGGCGGCGCAACAGGTCGGCCCGGATCGCGTGCCACACGTGGTATCCGGTCAGGTCGAGCCGGTCCACTTCGGCCAGAGCGGCCGCCGGTCCGCGTACCTCGGCCAGCGCGACCGCCCGGTTCAGCGCCACCACCGGTCCCGGCGCGACGGCCGCCAACTGGTCGTAGAGCGCGAGGATCTGTCCCCAGTCGGTCGCGGCGGCGGTCGGCGCGTCCGCGTGCACCGCGCCGATCGCGGCCTGGAGCTGGTACGGGCCGGGCCGGCCCCGCCGCAGGCACCGGCGGACCAGTTCCTGGCCCTCGGCGATCAGCTCCCGGTCCCACCGGCCACGGTCCTGCTCGGACAGCGACACCGGCGCCCCGTCCGGCCCGGTCCGGGCGTCCCGGCGCGCCTCGGTGAGCAGCATCAGCGCGAGCAGGCCGAGCGCCTCCGGCTCGTCCGGCATCAGCGTCACCAGCAGCCGGCCCAGCCGGATCGCCTCGGCGCCCAGCTCGGCGCGGCCCAGCCGCTCCCCCGCGCTGGCCGTGTGCCCCTCGTTGAAGATCAGGTAGACCACCGCGAGGACCCCGCGCAGCCGGTCCGGCAGGTCCGCGTCGCGCGGCACCCGGTACGGGATACCGGCGTCGCGGATCTTCGCCTTGGCCCGGACCAGGCGCTGCGCCATCGTCCGCTCCGGCACCAGGAAGGCGCGCGCGATCTCGGCGGTGCTCAGGCCGCCGAGCAGGCGCAGCGTCAACGCCACCCGGGCGGGCGCGGCGAGCGCCGGGTGGCAGCAGGTGAAGATCAGGCGCAGGCGGTCGTCGGGCACGGGCCCCTCCTCGGCGGGCGGGTCGGCGGCGTGCAGCAGGGCGGCCTCGGCGTGCCGGGCAGTCCGGGTGGCCTCGCGGCGCAACCTGTCGATCGCCCGGTTCCGGGCGGTGGTGATGATCCAGCCGGCCGGGCTGGGCGGCGGCCCGTCGGCGGCCCAGCGCGAGACGGCGATCGTGAACGCCTCCTGGACCGCCTCCTCGGCGAGGTCGATGTCGCCGAGGAGACGGACCAGGACGGCCACCGCGCGGCCGTACTCGGCCCGGAAGACCCGTTCGACGTCGGTCATCCCTCGCCCTGGAACGGGCGGACCTCGATCGGCAGCGTGGTCGCCAGCGCGTACCGGCGGCCCCAGTCCAGCGCGGCGTCCAGGTCGGGCGCCCGGATGATGGTGACGCCGCCCAGGTACTCCTTGCCCTCGGCGAACGGCCCGTCGGTGACCAGCAACTCGTCACCGGCCGGGCGCAGCACGGTGGCGGTCTGCGGGTCGTGCAGGCCGTTGCCGAACACCCAGCACCCCGCCTCCCGCAGGTCCCGGCCGATGGCCTCGACCTCGCGCATCACCCCGGCCAGGAACTCCGGGTCCGGGCGTCCCTGGCCGGCCGGCTGGTACATGCTGATCAGGTACTGCTTCATCGGCTTCTCCTCGTCACCGGACGGCCCCGCGCCGCCCCTTCACCCTCCACACGAACGGCTGACGCCGGTTTCGACACGCCGGGCCGGGTGAATCCGGCCAGGAGCGGGGTACGCCGCCGCGTGCGCCGCCACCGGGTCGTCGTCGTGGGCGCCGGGTTCTCCGGTCTGGCCTGCGCGCTCGCGCTGGACGCGGCGGGCGCGCAGGTGCGGATGCTGGAGGCCCGGGACCGGGTGGGCGGCCGCACGCTCAGCCGACCGCTACCAGGCGGCGGCTGGCTCGATCTCGGCGCGCAGTGGATCGGCCCCACCCAGGACCGGATGTACGCGCTCGCCGCCGCGTACGGCCTGGCCACGTTCCCCTCCCCCGCGCACGGCGCGGCGACGCTGCTGCTCGGCGCACGCCCGGCCACCGGGGAACCGCCGGGGCTGTCCGCGCTGCTGGGCACGCTCGACGAGATGGCGGCCGGGCTCGACCCGGCCGCGCCGTGGCGGGCGGACGGGGCGGCACTGTGGGACCGGGTCACGTTCGGCGGCTGGCTCGACGCGAGCGGGGCCGACCCGGTCACCGCCGGGTACGCGGGCCGGATGCTCGCCGGTGGCCTGCTGGCCGCCTCGCCGGACGAGGTCTCGCTGCTGCACATGCTGTTCTACCTGCGCAGCGGCGGCGGCACCCGGTCGCTGCTGCGCATGGCCGGTGGCGCCCAGCAGGACCGGATCGCCGGCGGCCCGGCCGCGCTGGCCGAGCGGATGGCCGCCGCGCTGCCTCCCGGGAGCCTGCGCCTGCGCGCGCCGGTGGACGGCGTCGCGCAGGACCGCGACGGGGTGCGGGTGCGCTGCGGCGGCGAGACGTACCGCGGCGACGCGGTGGTGGTCGCGCTGGCGCCGACGCTGGCCGGGCGCATCCGGTACGACCCGCCGCTGCCGCCGCTGCGCGACGGGCTGACCCAGCGGATGCCGATGGGCGCGGCGCTCAAGGTCCACGCGCTCTATCCGGAGCCGTTCTGGCGGGCCGACGGCCGCTCCGGCGTGTCCAGCACCGACACCGGGCCGCTCACCGAGACGGTGGACAACTCGCTGCCGGACGTACCCGGTGGGATCCTCACCGCGTTCAGCTACGGCGCGCAGGCCCGGGCGCTGCGCCGGCTGCCGGAGGGCGCGCGCCGGGACGCGCTGTGCGAGGCGCTCGCCGCGATCTTCGGCCCGGCCGCCGCGCGCCCCGACGACCTCGTCGAGTACGACTGGTCTGCCGACGAGTGGACGCGCGGCTGCTTCTGCGGCGTCCTGCCGACCGGCGCGTGGTGCGCGTACGGCCCGGAACTGCGCACGCCGGTGGGCCGGGTGCACTGGGCCGGCACGGAGACCGCGACCCGGTGGAGCGGCTACCTGGAGGGCGCGGTGACCGCCGGCGAGCGCGCCGCCGCCGAGGCGCTCGCCCAGCTCGGCTGAGCACCCAATTCAGTGAGATTCTTCGATGCACTCTATTGAAAAGTTTCTCCGCCCTGTGCACTAATGACGACAGTTCCTTTCGTCATACTCCCGCCGCCGGAGCGCGGCAACCCCCAGGGAGGACAGATGCACAGATCGATCCGATCGGCGCTGCGCGCGGCCGGAGCCGCGCTGCTCGCCACCGTCACCGTCGCCGCCGCGGCCCTGTCCGCAGCGGCACCCGCCTCCGCCGCCCCGGCCGGACTACCCGGCATGGACGTGTCCAGCTACCAGGGCAACGTGAACTGGTCCGGGGCGTGGGCCAACGGCGCCCGGTTCGCCTACGTCAAGGCGACCGAGGGCACGTACTACACCAACCCGTACTTCGCCCAGCAGTACAACGGCTCGTACAACGTCGGGATGATCCGCGGCTCGTACCACTTCGCCCGCCCCGACACCACCAGCGGCGCCGTCCAGGCCAACTACTTCGTCGACCACGGCGGCGGCTGGTCGAAGGACGGGCGGACGCTGCCCGGCGCGCTGGACATCGAGTACAACCCGTACGGCGCGACCTGCTACGGCCTGAGCCAGGCGTCGATGCGCAGCTGGATCGCCTCGTTCGTCAACCAGTACTACGCCCGCACCGGCCGGTGGGCCACCATCTACACCACCACCGACTGGTGGAGCACCTGCACCGGCAACACCTCGCAGTTCGCGGCCAACAACCCACTGTGGATCGCCCGCTACGCAAGCAGCGTCGGCACGCTGCCGGCCGGCTGGGGCACGTACTCGTTCTGGCAGTGGTCCTCCTCCGGGGTCTTCCCCGGTGACCAGAACGTGTGGAACGGCTCGCTGGACCGGCTGCGCGTGCTGGCCTGCAACGGACCCTGCTGACGCCGGCCCGGGCGTGGCGGGCGGTGCCGGTCCCGCCACGCCCGGCCTTACCTCACCCCACGAGGAGGCTGCGATGTCTGTTCCCGTCCACCGGCGGACCGTGCTGCGCGGCGCGGTCCTGCTCGGCGCCGCCGCCGGCGTCGGTGCGCTGACCCAGATCGGCTCCGGCCCCGACGCGCGGGCCGCTGCCACCCGGGTCGACCAGCCGACCATCGCCAACTGCGCGACCTGGGGCGCCCGCCCGCCCTCGTCGCCGGTGAGCGTGGTGGCCAGCCGGCCCAACAAGATCATCGTGCACCACACCGCGTTCCCGAACACCACCGACTACAGCCTCGCCCAGGCGTACCGGAACTCCCGCGACATCCAGAACCTGCACATGGACAGCAACGGCTGGCTCGACTCCGGGCAGCACTTCACCAACAGCCGGGGCGGCTACCTGACCGAGGGCCGGCACGGCAGCCTCTACGCGCTGCTGCACGGCCAGACCATGGTGCAGGGCGCGCACTGCGTCGGGCAGAACAGCCAGGCCATCGGCATCGAGAACGACGGCATCTACCTGGATGTGCAGCCGCCCCAGGCGCTCTGGAACAGCCTGGTGACGTTCTGCGCGTTCACCTGCCAGCAGTACGGCATTGCGCCCACCGAGATCTACGGACACAAGGACTTCAACGACACGCAGTGCCCGGGCCTGCTGCACGACCGCCTGCCGGAGCTGCGCCGTACCGTCGCCGCTCGTCTCGGCGGCTGACCACGGGGGTACGCGGGACGCCCGGGTGCGACGGGCGTCCCGCAGCGCGTCAGCGCTCGCTTATATAAGCCGAGTCTGATACAAAGGTGTCGTGCACGCCTTCGACGTTCTCGGCGACCCGGTCCGCCGCCGGATCCTGGAACTGCTCGCCGACGGTGAGCAGCCCGCCGGGGCGCTCGGCGAGACCGTGCGGCGCGAGTTCGGCATCAGCCAGCCCGCCGTCTCGCAGCACCTCAAGGTGCTGCGCGAACACGGCTTCGCCACGGTGCGCGCCGACGGCACCCGCCGGCTCTACGCCGTGGACCCCGGCCCGCTGCGCGAGATCGACGCGTGGCTGGACGGGTTCCGCCGCTTCTGGACGCCGCCACTGGCCGCGCTCGCCACCGAGCTGGCCCGGGGCCGCCGCGAACGACGGCTGCGCGCAGACGACACCGACGACGAGAGGACCGAACCATGATCGACGTGACCGGACAGATCAGCGCCGTCGAGCGCCGCATCGGCGACCGTACGCTCCCCGCCGGGCAGGCGCGGGTGCTCACCATCGCCCAGACGTACGACGCGCCGGTGGACGACGTCTTCGACGCCTGCACCAACCCGGAACGGATACCGCGCTGGTTCCTGCCGGTCTCCGGCGACCTGAGCCTCGGCGGCCGCTACCAACTGGAGGGCAACGCCGGTGGCACCGTCGAACGCTGCGACCCGCCGCACGGCTTCGCCGCCACCTGGGAGTTCGGCGACGAGGTGAGCTGGATCGAGGTGCGGCTGCGCGAGGCCGGCCCCGGGCGTACCCGCTTCGAGCTGGAGCACGTCGCGCACGTCGACGACCAGCGGTGGGCCGAGTACGGCCCGGGCGCGGTCGGCATCGGCTGGGACCTGGCGCTGGTCGGGCTGGCCTCCCATTTCGCGGCCGACGGCACGGGCGTCGACCCGGCCGCCGCAGCCGAGTGGATGGCCTCACCCGAGGGCCTCCGTTTCGTCACCGAGTCCAGCAGGAGCTGGACGGAGGCAAGCATCGAGGCCGGCACCCCGGCCGAGGAGGCACAAGCCGCGGGCGAGCGCGTCACCGCGTTCTACACAGGCGCCCCCACGCCCTGACCCTCCTCTCCCTCCCTCTCCCCGCCCTCCCCCGCCCTCTCCTCGTCGATCTTGCGGTTTGGGCCCTCAGAATGTCCGTTTGACGGAGTTTGCGGGGCACCAAATCGCAAGATCGACGGGTTCGGTCGAGCTCTTCGAGATCTTGGAAGGAAAGGGTCGCCATAGGAGCCTTTTCCTTTCAAGATCTCTTTGCATCTCGTGATGTGGAGCAGGCCTCTCCAAGCTGGACATCCGTCGTTGTCCCGGCGGAGATGCGGGTGATCGTTGCAGGGGCGAAACGCGGCGGTGGGATGTCGGTGGGGTGGGGCAGACTGCGGGGCATGCCGATCCGTTCCGTCGCCGACCTGACCGCCGCGCTCGACACCGGCGCGACGTTCAAGTATCTGCGCTTCTGGGGGCACCGGCCGCAGCGCGACGGCAGTGTCGGCGCGGGTTGCCTGAGCCAGTGGTGGCCGGCGGCGTTCACAGTGGACGGCCGGGAGTTCGCCACCGCCGAGCACTGGATGATGTGGCACAAGGCCACACTCTTCGGTGACCACGCGGTCGCCGAGCGGGTGCTGGCCGCCGGGCACCCGCACCGGGCCAAGGCGCTCGGCCGGCAGGTGCGCGACTTCGACGAGGCGACCTGGGCGGCCCGCCGCTACGAGATCGTGGTGGCCGGCAGCGTGGCCAAGTTCGCCCAGCACGAGCCGTTGCGGCGGTTCCTGCTCGGCACCGGCGACCGGGTGCTCGTCGAGGCCAGCCCGACGGACCGGGTCTGGGGCATCGGCCTGACCGCCGACGACCCGCGCGCCGCCGACCCGGCGACCTGGCGGGGCGACAACCTGCTCGGCTTCGCCCTGATGGAGGCGCGCGCCCAGCTCACCGGCCAGAGGGGGTGACGTCTGACCTCGGGCGGCAGGTGCGGGTAACGTGCTGCGGCGTGACCCCGTACTCGCACTGCTCCTTCTGCGGCGCGGCCTACCCGGCGGGCGCCGGGTGGCCGCGGGGCTGTTCCGCGTGCGGCGAGACGGTGTGGCGCAACCCGCTGCCGGTCGCGGTGGCGGTGCTGCCGGTCCGCACGCCGCAGGGGCTCGGCGTGGTCGTGGTGCGCCGCGACATCGAACCGGCCCGGGGGCTGCTGGCGCTCCCGGGTGGCTTCGTCGAGTACGGCGAGGAGTGGTCCGAGGCGCTCGTGCGGGAGCTGCGCGAGGAGACCGGGCTGCTGGCCGAGGCCGGCGAGGCGCGGCTGTTCGCGGTGCACGGCGCTCCGGCTGGCGGCACCATGATGGTCTTCGGGGTGCTGCCCGAGCGGGCTATCGGTGACCTGCCGCCGTCGGCGCCGACCGAGGAGGCCACCGAGTGGCTGGTGCTCACCGATCCGGTCGAGCTGGCCTTCTCCACGCACACCCGGGTGCTCGCCGATTTCCTCGCCGGGCAACGCCCGCTCTGACCGGACCGGCCCCGGCACCGTGCGGCGCGGTCAGCCGCGGGCCGGAACCGGCTGGGGTGAGAACGGCACGGCGGCCGGCGCCTCGATCTCCGGCTCGCCGGCCGGGTGCCGCCACAGCCCGCGCCGCCGCAGGATCGGCAGCACGCCCTCGCCGAACCAGTACGCCTCCTCC
>NZ_JAGPXV010000146.1:0-10599 GCF_018070405.1 Micromonospora sp. D75 | reverse complement strand
CGACCCTCCTTCATGGGTTCGGCTAGCAGAGGTGGCCCGGTCCGGGGAACCGGACCGGGCCACCTGCTAGATCACTTCCAGCTGCCCTCGATGTCGTTCAGGACGGAGTTGGTGTCCTTGCCGTTGATCCAGGCCACCATGCCCTTCCAGAAGGTGCCGGCGCCGACCGCGGCCGGCATCAGGTCCGAGCCGTCGAAGCGGAAGACCGTCTTCTCGTCCTGGAGGATGCCCACGGAGAGCTTGTCCACCGGGTTCGGCACGTTGTTGATGTCCAGCTTCTTGTTCGCGGACACCCAGTCACCGATCTTGGCGCGGCTGTTGGCGTACTCGCCGGAGGCCAGGTAGGTCTGCACCGCCTGGACCTCGGGACGGTCGGCGAACGCGCCGACGAACTCGCCGCCACCCAGCACCGGCTTGCCCTTGGCCGGGTCGATGGCCGGGAAGTAGAACGCGAAGACGTCGCCGTCCTCGGCCACCTTGGTGCCCTCGGGCCACTGGTTGGCGTAGAAGGACGCCTGGCGGTGCATCGCGCACTTGCCGGTGGTGATCGGCGTGCCGCCCTCCTGGAAGGCGGTGGTGGAGATGCTCTTGACGCCGCCGAAGCCGCCGTTCATGTACTTCTCGTTCTTCAGGATGGTGCCGGCCCGGTTGAGCGCGTCAGCCACCTGCGGGTCGTTGAACGGGATCTGGTGGGTGGTCCACTTGTCGTAGACCTCCGGGCCACCGGTACGCAGCAGCACGTCCTCGATCCAGTCGGTGGCCGGCCAGCCGGTGGCGTCACCGGACTCGATGCCGGCGCACCACGGCTTGGTGCCGCTGGCCGCGATCTGGTCGGAGAGCTTGATCAGGTCGTCCCACGTGGTGGGGACGGTCCAGCCCTTCTCCTTGAAGGTCTTCGGCGAGTACCACACGAAGGACTTCACGTTCGAGCCGAGCGGGGCGCCGTAGAGCTGGCCGTTGACGGTGCTGTACTTCAGCCAGTCGGGGGAGTAGTTCTGCTCGGCCATCGCCTTGGTGTCGGCGCCGACCGGCTTGAGCTTGCCCGAGTCGACGAAGCGCTTCAGCAGGCCCGGCTGCGGGATGAAGGCGAGGTCGGGGGCGTTGCCGCCGTCGACCCGGACCGGGAGCTGCGCCTCGAACTCGGCGTTGCCCTCGTGGTCGATCTCGATGCCGGTGCAGTCCTCGAACTGCTTCCAGGACTCGTTGAGGCGGTCGGCCTCGATCTCCCGGATGGAGGAGTAGATGGTCACCTTCTTGCCGTCGTGACCTTCGTACTTCTCGTATGCGGCGCATTCGGCCGATCCGGCCTTGTCGCTCTTCTTGTCATCGCCGGTGCCGCAGGCGGCGACACCGAGCGCCAGCCCCAGGACGCCGGCGACCGCGAGCGTCTGGCGCGATCTGGCAAACGCCATGCCGATCTCCTTCCTTGCCGGCGCGTGGGGGGATCGAACCCGCGCCGGTCCGATGGTCGTCCTCACATGTAAGCGCTTGCATCGTGTCGGGTCCACCCCTGGCCGGACACGGCCCGGTAACAATCCCGAAACCCTGGCCAGGGGCTTGGGTGCGCTCCCACGAATCTTCCCGGGAACGGAACTTTCTGTCAGGATGTCCGCATCACATTGAAGACTTTCAACATTGGAGGCAGTGGATGCGTAAGCGATGGCTCGCCCTCGGGGCGAGCGCGACGGTCCTGGCGGCGACCCTCGTGCCGACCGCGCCGGCGATGGCCGCGCCGACGTTCAAGGTCCCGTTCCCCTGCAACCAGTCCTGGTCCGGTCAGACCCGGACCAACCACAGCCCGGCGAACGCCATCGACTTCAACCGCACCGACGACGCCGGCGACCCGGTCGTCGCCAGCGCGCCTGGCACCGTCGACGTGGTCACCAACCTCGGCGACACCAGCTACGGCAAGTACGTCCGGATCAACCACGGCGGCGGCCACACCACCTACTACGCCCACCTGAGCGCCTTCAACGTCTCCGTCGGGCAGACCGTCGGCTACGGCCGGGTGATCGGGTACGTCGGCACGACCGGCGGCTCCACCGGCCCGCACCTGCACTACGAGCAGCGCATCGACGGCAGCTCGGTGAAGATCAAGTTCAACGGCGTCCAGGCGCTCTACTGGGGCACCAAGACCTACACCAGCGACAACGGCTGCGGCGGGACGAACACCGGCCAGGGCACCGTGAACACGGCCGGCTCCCCGCTGACGGTCCGCTCCGGCCCCGGCACCGGCTACAGCTCGGTCGGCACGGTCGCCGACGGGGCGAAGGTGACCATCCAGTGCCAGACCAGCGGCACCAGCGTCAGCGGCACCTACGGCACCAGCTCGATCTGGGACCGGATCGGCTCCGGCCGGTTCATCTCCGACGCCTACGTCTACACCGGCTACGACGGCTACATCCCCGGCGTACCCCGCTGCTGAGCCCGGCGGGCGCGGGGGCGACCGGCCCTCGCGCCCGTACCGGTCAGGAGTTCAGCCGCCACACCGCGAAGTTCAGCGCGGACGCGAACGTCACCCACGCCCAGTACGGCAGCATCAGCAGCGTGGCCGGCCGGGAGACGCGCCGGAACAGGACCACGGTCACGCCGATCGCCAGCCACATCAGCACGATCTCGGCGAACGCCAGCCCGTACGCCCCGGCGCCGAAGAACAGCGGGGTCCAGATCGCGTTCAGCACGAGCTGCACCACCCAGGCCCAGAGCGCGGGGCCGAACCCGACCCGGCGCCAGACCAGCCAGCCGGCGATCGCGATCAGCGCGTAGAGGACCGTCCAGACCGGGCCGAACAGCCACGACGGCGGCGCCCACGCGGGTTGCTCCAGGCTCTGATACTCGGCGGAGGTGCCCTGCACACCCAGCCCGCCGATCGCGGCCGCGGCGAAGGTGGCGGCGCCGAAACCGAGCAGCGCCCACCACTTCCGGGCGCCGGTGGTGCGCCGGGTGACACTCTGCGACGTCTCCATGGTCGAGATGTTTCCGCTCGACCGGCCCGGCAAACGCCGGCCCGGACGCGGAAAAGCCGGAGTCACCCGGCCCGGGTGTTCCGGTCCGGCAGGACGGAACACCCGGGCCCGGCGACCCCGGCGGGTACGAGAACCGCTGTTACGTGTTGAAGATGCTGACGCCACCCGGGCCGACCAGGAGGCCGACGACGATGAGGACGATGCCCCAGAGGATCTGCCGGCGGAACAGGGCGAGAATTCCGGCGACCACCAGTACGACTGCGAGAATCCAGAGAATCAGCTCCATGTCGGCTGAATACCCGTGCGCCCGATCCCGGAAACCTCCCGGTCAGTCGAGCTGGTCACCGCCCAGGTGGAAGACGCTGTACGCCTGCTTGATCACCGGGTGCGCCACGTTGCGGACCCGCACCCCGCCCGGCGTGGTGCCGCGCTCGGTGCCGTGGTGGGCGTGCCCGTGCAGCGCCAGCGCGGTGGGCGCGGCGTCGATCGCCTGCCCGAGCTGGTAGCAGCCGAGGAACGGATAGATCTCCAGCGGCTCGCCGGCGAGCGTGTCCGGCACGGGGGAGTAGTGGGTGAGCGCGACGAGCGCGTCGCAGTCCAGCGAGAGCAGCGCGTCGGCGAGCGCGTCGGCGCTCTCCCGGGTGGTCCGTACGAACGCCTTCATCTCCGGCTCGCCGAAGTCGCTGGCGCAGCGCCCGGCGAACCCGCCGCCGAACCCCTTGACGCCGGCCACCCCGAGCCGCCCGCCCGGCGTGTCCACCACGACGCCGGTGCCCTCCAGCACCGTGATCCCGGCGTCCTCCAGCACCTTCACCACCTGCGGCACCTGGTCGCACTGGTGGTCGTGGTTGCCGAGCACGGTGATCACCGGTACGCCGAGATCGCCGAACTCCCGGGCCACGCAGCGCGCCTCGGCCTCGGTGCCGTGCCGGGTCAGGTCACCGGCGAGCAGCAGCGCGTCGGCGGAGCCGGGCAGCTCCTCCAGCGCCGGACGGAACCGGCCCACCACGTCCTCGTCCAGATGCACGTCGCCGACGGCGGCGATCCGGATCACCATCGAACCTCCCTCACGGCAGCTCCTCGACCTGGGTGGGCGCCTGCGTGCGGATCACCCCGATGTCGCTCGTCACGTGGGTGTCCGGGAAGCGCTCGGCCACCCGGCGCAGGATCTCCTCCCGCCGGTGCGGGCTCTCCACCTCGCCGTAGAGCACCAGCCCGTTCTCCCGCCGCACCACGGTGATGCCCTGCTCGGCCACCGTCGGGTCCTCGGCCAGCATGCTCTGGATCTCCGCCTCGACGTACTCGTCGGGGGGAACGTCGCCGGACAGTCCGGTCACAGGGTCTCCCTTCCGCCGGGCGCGCCGCCGGGCAGCACGTCCAGCCGGTCGAGCAGCACCAGGAACGCCTCCGCGTACGGCGAGTGCTGCGTCTCCTTCCGTACCCGTTCCCAGTCGATCTGCTCCCGCAGCGAGCGGGCCAGCGGCAGGGCGCGGGCGAAGTCGCAGTAGTGCTGCGAGAAGCTCAGCAGCTTGTGCACCATGAGCTGGCTGGCCGAGAGCACCGGCATGTGGATGGCGTCGACCGGGCGCACGATCGTGTCGGCGAACGTCTCCTCGGTCACCGGCGTCTCCACCGGCCGGTGGATCAGGTCCACCATCCGGTCCTCGTCGTAGACCTTGACCAGCCAGTCCTCCGGCGGGCGCTCGGCGGTGAAGCCGGCCTCGACGAGCGCCTCCAGCGCCCGGTCGACGTCGACCTCGCGGAGCAGGAAGTCCACGTCGTGGTCGCTGGAGTGGCCGCCGTGCGCGTACACCGCGAAGCTGCCACCCAGCGCGAACGGGATCTCGGACTGTTTGAGCACGGCGGCGACCTTCTTCAGCGTGTGCACCAGGGTCTCGTCCCCGCGCTCGGCCATCTGCGGCTCCCTCGTCGTCATGGGCGGTGGGATCACGTTGCGTACCCGGCGGACGCTCCGGTCACACCTGTTGCGGCGCGATCGGCCCGCCAGGGCAGGAAAGCGACATACAGGCCGGTGTGGGCGTCGGTCGGATAACCTCGGGAGGGTGGCCAGCTCACTGCGGACGCGGCGGGGCAGGGCCCGACTGCGTGCCGTCGCCCTGATCGGCATCGACGGCTCAGGCAAGACCACCCAGGCGCACCGGCTCGCCCAGGCCCTCACCGCCGCCGGCCACCCCGCGACGTACCACCGCAACGCCGGTGGCCGCCGCTGGCTCGGCCGCGTCGCCCAACGGATCGGCCGTCCGGACGCGCAGCGGCTCGTCGGGCGTGACGGCCTGCTCGTGGTCGAGTCGGCGCTGCGCTGGCTGGCCATCGCGCTCGCGCTGCTGAGCTGCCTGGTCACTGGCCGTACCGCGGTGATGGACCGCTGGTCGTACTGCCAGTACGCGAGCATCCGGGCGCACGGCGGGCAGCGGTGGGAGCGGCTGGTCCGGGCCGGCTACCGGGTCTTCCCGGCGCCCGCTGTCACGTTCCTGCTCACCGTCGACCCGGCCGAGGCGTACCGCCGGATCGAGCGGCGCGGCACCGACCACGAGAGCATGGCCTGGCTGACCGACGCGGACACCGCCTACCGGAGGCTGCCGGAGTACGGCGGCTTCGTGGTGGTGGACGGCAACGGCCCACCGGAGGAGGTGGCCCGCCGGATCCGGGCGCACCTGAGCGAGTGGCTGCCCGACGATCCGTCCGCCGGTCCCGGCCCGGCTCCGGGCGGCCCTCCACGTCCGGCCGGCGGGGCGGGCCGCGACGGCCCGGTGCCGGTTCAGGCCCGGCCGTAGACCGGGATGCCGGCGCCGCTCGTGGGCGCCGACTCGGGGGAGGCCAGGAACCGGATCACGCCGGCGATCTCCGCCGGAGGCACCCAGCGCCGGTGGTCGGCGTCGGGCTGGGCGGCCCGGTTGGCCGGGGTGTCGATGACGCTCGGCAGCACCGTGTTGCACCGCACCCCGCGCTGGCGGTACTCGACCGCGACCGCGTCGGCGAACGCCCGCACCGCGGCCTTGGCGGTGACGTAGCCCGAGGCGCCCGGGAACGGCGACACCGCCGCCCGCGCGGAGACGCAGACCACGGCGCCGTCACCGGTCGCCACGAGGTGCGGCAGTGCCGCCCGGGTCACCAGGTAGGTCGGGCGCAGGTTGAGCCGCAGCATCCGCTCGAACTCCTCGACCGGGGTCTCGTGCACCAGGCCGCCCGCGGCGTACCCGCCGACCAGGTTGACCACCGCGCGCAGTGGCGCGGCCGGCTCGGCGGTCGCGACCTCGACCGCCCGCGCGGCCCCCTCGGGGGTCAGCAGGTCGGCCACGACCCGGACCGGGCCGTCGTCCGTCCCGGCCTCCCGCTGAGGTACGACCACCCGCCAGCCTGCGTCGAGGAAGGCGGCGGTGACCGCGCCGCCCAGCCCACCCGTGCCTCCGGTGACCAGCACCGTGCGTTCCGTCATGGACACACACGCTAGTCAACCGTCGTGCCGACCGACCGGTGACCCGCACGGGCCGTCCGGACCGTCCGGCCGAGGCCGACCAGGCAGGCCCTGCCGCGCGACGGCGGACCGGCACGTCGGGCGGCAGGAGTGACTCGACCGGACCGGTTGAGGCGGTGGGGCTGCGACAATGGGATCCTTGGCCCGGGGGCGGGCACGGAAGACGGTAAATTTCCCGATACGCGGTGTCATGGTTGACGCTCACGCGCTCTGAAAGTAAGTTTCATCCGTGGCGAAGAGTCCGAAGATTTCTGCGAGTCACGAGCCCGGTGGACTGATCGTCCACATCAGCGGCCTGCTGCCCTCGCTGTCCCCGGCCGAACAGCGGGTGGCCCGGCTGGTCGTCGCCGATCCGGCGGACGCGGCCCGGCGCACGATCACCGACCTCGCCACCGCCGCCGAGACGTCCGAGGCGACAGTGATCCGCTTCTGCCGCTCGGTCGGCATGGACGGCTACCCCCAGTTGCGCATCCGCCTCGCCGCCGAGGCCGCCCGCCGGGTCGAGCCGCCGGACGCGCGGGTGGTCGGTGGCGACATCCCGCCGGGCGCGGACCTGGCCCAGATCATCGCCACCATCGCCTTCAACGACGCCCGAGCCGTCGAGGAGACCGCCGAGCAGCTCGACCCGGCCGTCTGCGAGCAGGTGGTCGAGGCGATCGGCGCGGCCGGCCGGATCGACGTCTACGGCGCGGGCGCCAGCGGCTTCGTCGCCTCCGACTTCCAGCAGAAGCTGCACCGCATCGGCCGCATCGCGTTCTACTTCCCGGACGTGCACACCGCGCTCACCTCCGCCGCCCTGCTCGGGCGCGGCGACGTCGCGGTCGGCATCTCGCACACCGGCACCACGTCCGACGTCATCGAGGTGCTGGAGCAGGCGCGGGCCCGGGGAGCCACCACCGTGGCGCTCACCAACTTCCCGCGCTCGCCGATCACCGAGGTCGCCGACCACGTGCTCACCACAGCCGCCCGGGAGACGACCTACCGCTCCGGCGCGACGGCCAGCCGGCTGGCCCAGCTCACCGTCGTCGACTGCCTCTTCGTCGGGGTGGCCGCGCGCAGCCGGGCCCGGACCAAGAAGGCGCTCGAAGCCACGGCCGAGGCGGTCCAGTCGCACCGGGTCGGTCCCGGGCGGAGGCGGGGATGACGGCGGGCCGGGCGGAGCGCGACGGCGTGGCGGCGATCCGGCCGGTGGTGCGCGTCGGCGCGCCGACCGAGCGGCGCAACCCGCACAGCTTCGACCTCGACCTGATGTCCACCCGGGACGTGCTCACCGTGATCAACGAGGCGGACCGGCGGGTGCCGGCCGCCGTCGCCGCGGTGCTGGACGAGATCGCCGAGACCGTCGACCTCGCGGTGGCCGCGCTGCGCGACGGACACCGCGTGCACTACTTCGGCGCCGGCACCTCCGGCCGCCTGGGCGTGCTGGACGCGGCCGAGCTGGCCCCCACGTTCAACTCGCCCCGGCACTGGTTCTGCTCGCACCTCGCCGGTGGCCCGGACGCCATGTGGCGGGCGGTCGAGGACGCCGAGGACGACGAGCGCGGCGGCGCCGCCGAGGCCGCCGAGTGCGTGCGCCCGGGCGACCTGGTGGTCGGCCTGGCGGCCAGCGGACGCACCCCGTACGTCCTCGGGGCGCTCGCCGCGTCCCGGGAGCGGGGGGCCGCTACGGTGCTGCTCTGCGCGAATCCGGAGGCCCCGGCCGCCGCGTCGGTGGACGTCTTCATCGGCGTGGACACCGGGCCGGAGGTGGTCACCGGGTCGACCCGGATGAAGGCCGGCACCGCGCAGAAGCTGGTGCTCAACACGTTCTCCACGGCCGTCATGGTGCGTCTGGGCCGTGTCTACTCGAACCTGATGATCGACATGGTGGCCACCAACGCCAAACTGCGCGGTCGCATGATCTCGATCCTCGTGGAGGCCACCGGTTGCGCCGAGGAGGTCTGCCGGGTCGCGCTGCGGGAGGCCGACGGCGACCTCAAGACCGCGCTCGTCGCGCTGGTCTCCGGCGCGGAGGTGCCGGCCGCCCGGGCCGCGCTGGCCCGCTCCGCCCACCAGGTACGCGGCGCGCTCGCCCTGCTCGCCTCCTGACCGCCCCCGCTCACCCCTTCTCCCGGCGATCCACCCGCCCGGCGCATCCGTCCGGCGGGTGCGACACGTATCACGTGCGGGAGGGGGACGTTCCCGCCCGTACGGATTGTTCAACGAGGCGGAGGGTAATCCTGAGCGTGGCTGAACCGACCGGTCCACGAGCGCGTATCTCGCAGTGACCAGGATCGCAACGACCCGGTGACGCGGCTCGCTGTGTTCATGGAACAGGCAATGGTGCCATTCCATGGGCGAATAGCGATTCAGCAGCTCCGGCGGGCCCCAAAAGCCGTGTCCGGAAGCCGTCCGAACCGGGCCGGTAACAGGAAACATGGACCGGGCTCTCAGCTAGTACTCAGGCATTCGTGACAGTTTCGACTCACGACATGGAATCCCCGAAGCGTCACATCTGTTGTGTAGGTGTCAGCACCTACGGGCACAGCGGAGGTTACGGGGAGGGCTGATGAACGTGGGGATGGCAAGGAACCGGGCAACCGGCGCGAGCGAGGGGACCGTGGCAATCGTGGACAAGAACATCGGCATGCGTACCGACGAGGTCGCCGAGGAGCGGGACCTGGTCGGCGTCTACCTGCACGAGATCTCCCGGACGCCGCTGCTCGACGCCGCCCGGGAGGTCGACCTCTCCAAGGCGATCGAGGCGGGCCTCTACGCCGAGCACCTGCTCGACGAAGACCGGATCCCCGAGGGCGTCGACCGGGAGGACCTGGAGCGGCTGGTCGTCGAGGGTGAGCGCGCGAAGGACCTGTTCATCCGCGCGAACCTGCGACTGGTCGTGTCCATCGCCCGGCGCTACGTGCGCTCCGGGATGCCCATGCTGGACCTGATCCAGGAGGGCAACACCGGCCTGGTCCGGGCGGTCGAGAAGTTCGACTACGAGCGGGGTTTCAAGTTCTCCACCTACGCGACCTGGTGGATCCGCCAGGCCATCAGCCGGGCGATCGCCCAGCAGGAGCGGACCGTACGGCTGCCCGTGCACCTGGTGGAGGACGTCAACCGGATGCGCAACGTGGCCCGGCAGCTCACCCGTGAGCTGGGCAGCGACCCGGAGCCGGAGCAGATCGCGACTGCCCTCGGCGTGACCGTCGAGCGGGTCAACGAGCTGGTCCGCTGGTCGCAGGACACCGTCTCGCTGGACACCCCGGTGGGCGACGACGGCGACACCAACCTCGGTGACCTGGTCGCCGACAGCGACGCGCCGTCGCCCGAGGAGATCGTGCTCACCGGCCTGGAGCGGCAGCGGATCGAGGGTCTGCTCAACCACCTCGACGACCGGTCCGCCGGCATCATGCGGGCCCGGTACGGCCTGGAGGACGGTCGCGAGCACTCGCTGACCGAGGTCGCGTCGCGGTTCTCGCTCTCCCGGGAGCGGATCCGCCAGCTGGAGATCCAGGCCCTCGGCCGGCTGCGTGAGCTGGCTCGCGCGGAGGGGCTGCAGGCGGCCTGACCTGGTAGTAATTGAGACAACGAACGGCCGGCGTCCGACAGGGGGACGCCGGCCGTTCGCCGTCCGCGTCGATCAGACCCGGCCGTAGCCGGCGATCGACATGATGTTCATACCGCGTTTGCTGACGTTGCGTCCGGCGCTGGGCGCGTCGATGATCTGGCCGTTGCCGACGTAGAGCGCGACGTGCCCGAGCCCGGAGTAGAACACCAGGTCACCCGGTTGCAGCTGGCTGCGGCTGATCCGCGTGGTGGCGTTCCACTGCCGTGCCGCGCTGTGCGGCAGCGACTTTCCGGCGGCCCGCCACGCGGCGAGCGTCAGACCGGAGCAGTCGTAGCTGCCCGGGCCGTCCTGGGCATAGCCGTAGGGCTTGCCGACCGCGCCGTAGGCGTACCGCACGGCCTTGCCGGCGTCGCCGGAGACGGCCGGGGGCTTGCCCGCCGAGCCGGCGTTGCCGGGCGCCTCGGTGGCCCGCCCGTACGCCCTGCGCCGCATCTCGTAGAGGTCGGCCAGGTCTCCCTCGATCCGCGTCTTCGCGGACTTGAGCTGCGTGGCCTGCGCCGCCGCCCGGGCGAGCGTGGCGTCCAGCC
>NZ_JAGPXV010000145.1:0-10642 GCF_018070405.1 Micromonospora sp. D75 | reverse complement strand
GGGGGTTGTTGCGCCGGTCCATCCAGTAGGCGTACCGGCCCTGGGCGTCGGTGGTGAAGGTGTAGGAGTTCGCCCAGGAGTCGACCTGCACGGTCACGCCCGCCAGCGGCGCCGTCGCGCCCTGGCAGCTCTTGCCGGAGACCGTGCCGGACAGCTTGCCCCAGGTGTTCGGCGGCTGCGCGATCATGGTCACCGCCACCGGCTCCACGGTGTACGGGGTGTCCTCCTTGATCGCCACCGACGCCGAGTACGTGCCCGGCTGGTCGACGTTCGCCGTCATCGTGAGGGTGTCGGTGTCCTTCTCACCGGGCGCCAGCGTGACCTTCGACTTGTCGACGGTCAGCCAGCTCACGTCGGCGGCGGCCTCCGAGCACTCGGAGAAGCCGGGCAGGACCTCGCTGTCCTTGGTGGCCGTGAAGCTGCCCGACGAGCCGCCGATCTTGTAGAACCCGCAGGCCGCGCCACCCCGGTAACGGGGGGTGTTGGCGTTGGGCAGGTTCGCCCACGAGTTGGTCGCCGGGTCGAAGGCGAAGCCGGCGTTGGTGATGGCGCCGCCCTGCGACCCGCCGACGACCAGCAGCTTGCCGTTCGCCACCGCGTACGAGGAGGCCCAGCTGTCGGCCGGCGCGTCCGGGATGGCGGTCCAGGCGTTCGCGGACGGGTCGAAGGCGTACCCGGCCTTCTGCGACGTGGTGCCGTCGTTGCCGCCGGTGCAGTAGACGGTGCCGTCGATCCCGCCGCAGGACAGGAACGCCACCGACTTCGGGTACGCGGGCAGCGTCTCCCAGGCGTCCGCACCCGGGTCGTAGCGGACCACCGAGTTGGACATCGGCGTGCAGCTCGCGGTGGTGCAGCCGCCGATCGCGTACAACTTGCCGTCCGCGACCGCCTGGCCAGCCGCCGAGCGCGGCGCCGGGTTGTCGGCCTTGCGGGTCCAGGTGTTCGCCGCCGGGTCGTACGAGAAGGTGGCGGCGTCCGGTCCGGCGGCGCCCCAGCCACCGGTGGCGACGATCTTCCCGTCGATCACCCCGACCGTCATGGCGTTACGCGCGCCGGGCAGGTCGGCGATGCCGGTCCACGCCTGGGCGATCGGGTCGTACCGGTAGTTCTTGGCGCTCGACGTGGTGCCGTCGCCACCGGCGATGGAGTAGATCTTGCCGTCGACGCTGACGACCCGGTTGTCCATCACGTTCGACGGGTAGCCAGGGATGGTGGTCCACGGGTCCGCCTGCGGGGCCGCCGCCGCGCCGATGCCGGTGGACGACTTGCCGGACGAGCGGGCCGCGAACGAGGTGGCGGCGGTCAGCCGCTGGACCGGCGCGCCGGTCGAGCCGAGCAGCGCCTGCTGGGACAACTGGGAACCGTCGGCCCGTTGCAGCACGAACCCGCCGTCGCGTTCGCTGAACTCGGCGTTGACCGGCGCCCCGCCGGTGTTCGTCACGGTGAACGTCGTGCTGACCTTCCCGCTGGGCATCCGGACCGTGCCGGTGATCGAGGCCGGCTTCACCGACAGCCGGCCGGCGGCGAGCTGGAAGTTGGCCGCGGTAGCCCAGTCCTCCTCGACCGTGACCTGCTTGGTCTGGCTCACGTAGTTGCCCGCGCCGGCGGTGAACGGGTGCTTGCCGGTCAGCGACGAGAACATCCAGTAGAAGCCGTCGGGCAGTTCGGTGTCGTCAGGCGTGGCCACCGTGGTGGCCTTCTCCGCCGGGCGGTCCTTGCTGGTCACCGTGGCGCCGTTGACGTAGCTGTTGTCGTTCTTGTCGCGGACGTGGCCGAGCACCAGGCCGCCGTTCACCGGCTTGCAGACGAGCGTGCTGCCGATGAGGACGTTGTCGACCTGCCACCACCATTCCCAGCTGGCCTCGTAGTAGTGGAAGCGCACCCGCACCTGCGACTGACCGGCCGCCTGCGGGATCGGCACCTCGGTCACCCGCGGGCCGCGCACGTCGGCGGCCTGCCGGAGCACGTTGCTCCACGTGGTGCCGCCGTCGAGGCTCAGGTCGACGTCCGCGCGGTCGCTGTTGAGCCAGTTGTAGTCCTGGTTGAACCGGATCACCGGCGTGGTCACGCCGGTGAGGTCGACGACCGGGCTGACCAGCGAGGTGTCCTGCTGCCCGCCGCTGCCGTAGTTGTCGCTGTCGATGATGGCGAAGTTGCCGCTGCCGCCGGTCAGGTTGCCGCGCTCACCGGCGTCGGTGAACTCCCAGACCTGGCCGGTGCCGGCGTTGTCCACCACGGTCCAGCCGTCCGGCACGCCGGTGCCGTCGAAC
Organism: Micromonospora sp. D75; assembly: GCF_018070405.1. Lineage (NCBI taxonomy): Bacteria > Bacillati > Actinomycetota > Actinomycetes > Micromonosporales > Micromonosporaceae > Micromonospora > Micromonospora sp. D75. Next base: position 8,372 of record NZ_JAGPXV010000145.1, on the reverse strand, counting down.
GTCTCGTACTCGCCGTCGGAGCTGACGGTGTAGCCGGGGGCGGTGGTGCACGCCTCGGGGTTCGCCTGCACCGCGATGTTGGCGACAGCGTTGCCCGAGCCGACGGTGACCTCCTTGGTGGTGGTCAGGTAGCCGGCGTACTGCGGCTCGACAGTGAGCCGGTAGGTCGCCCCGGACGGCAGCGACAGGCTGTAGCGGCCGGTGGTGGGCGTGGTGTAGTCGGAGATCGGCGTGCCCTCGACGCTCACCTTCGCGTACAGCGGCCAGCCGTGCCCGGACCCGTCGGTGACCTGCCCGCTGACCGTCACGCTCGGCACCGCGGTGAGCGCGACGTCCAGCGTGGTGGTCGTGTTCGCGGTGACGGTCGCGGACAGCGTGCGCGTGGCGTACCCGAAGGTGGAGACGACGACCTGGTAGTCGCCGGCCGGCAGCAGCGAGGAGTACGTGCCGTCGGCGCCGGTGGTCAGCGTGCGGTCCGCCGCGCCGGACAGCGTGACGGTGGCGCCGGCGATGCCCGCGCCGGTGGCGGCGTCGGTGACCTTGCCGGCCAGCGTGCCGTTGTCCCCGATCGGGGCGGCGGCGAGCAGTGCGAGCGCGTCCAGCCGGCCCTCGCCGTAGACGTTGTTGTCGTCGGTGGTGCCGCCGCACTGGGTGTCACCCTTGTCGATCGCCGCGTCGTCGAGCAGCGCGCGGGTCGCCGGGACGTCGCCGACCAGGGTGGGCGCCGCCGACCAGAGCAGCGCGATCGCGCCGGCCAGGTGCGGCGCCGCCATCGAGGTGCCGCTGATGCTGGCGTACGAGTTGGTCGGCACGCTGGAGCGCACGTTGACGCCGGGCGCCGAGATGTTCGGCTTGATCTCGCCGTTCTGCCCGGTGCCCCGGGACGAGAAGCTGGCGATGTTGTTGTTGACGTCGTACGCGCCGGCCGAGTAGTTGCTGGCCAGGCTGCCCGGCGAGCCGCTGGTCTGGCAGGACGGGCCGTTGTTGCCGTTGGACCAGACGCCGAAGATGCCGGACGCGGTCCAGGCGTTCGTGACGTCCTCCATGAACGGCTCGTTCGACGGCGTCCTGGTGCCCCACGAGTTGTTGATGATGTTCGGCCGCTTGCTGGCGTCCGGGTTCTGCCCGTTGAGATCGGTGGGCTCCAGCATCCACTGGCCGGAGGAGACCAGCGCGGCGTCGGACGGGCAGCACCCGTTCGCGGCGATCCACTTGACCTCGGGGGCGACACCGATCTGGTTGGCCCCGTCGGCGCCGGCCATGGTGCCCATGGTGTGCGTGCCGTGGCCGTCGGAGTCGCACGGCGCGGTGGCGCACTCGTCGGCCGCGTCGAACCAGTTGTAGTTGTGGTCGAAGGTGCCGTCACCGTTGTTGCCGCGGTACGAGTTCACCAGCGCCGGGTGGTCGAACTGGACGCCGCTGTCGATGCTGGCCACCGTGATGCCGGCGCCCTTGACGCCGTACTGTGACCAGACGTCGTCGGCGTTGATGTTGGCGATGCCCCACTCCAGCGCGTTCGCCGACTTCTCGTCGGTGCCCGGGATGGTCTCGGGGAGCTTGTACTCGATCGGCGCGTACAGGCCGTCCACCTCGGAGTGGGCGGCGAAGTTCTGCGCCATGGTCAGCGAGCCGTCGGTGACCTTGATGGCGTTGGTGGCCCAGAAGCTCTGGTACTTCGTGCCCGAGCGGTCCAGCTCGGCGCGGATCTTGGCCTGGCTCTCCGCGGCGGTCTTCTTCAGCGCCGCCGCGACGGCGGCGCCGCGCTCGTTCCAGTCCTTGATCGCGGTGGCCTTGCCCAGGTCCGCCTTGCCCGAGAAGTGAATCCAGAAGTCGCCCTCGCTCTTGCCCTCCAGCTGCCGGGTGAGTTCGGGGCGGATCTTGTCGCCGGCCGACGCGCCGGTACCCGTGCCGGCCTGTGCTCCAGTGCCGGTGGCGGCCAGCGCGGTCGCGGCGAGCACCAGGGCGGCGCCCGCGCTCACCAGCCGCCGGGCCGGGCCCCATCTGTGTGGACGTCTCAGCATCGGTGCTGCCTCCTGTTCCGATGACCCGCTGATGATCGAGCCATGGCAGAAGGGCCAGGAGACGCGCTCTCCCGACTGGTCGCACCGGTATTACCAGAACCCCCCAGGCCCCCTAGGTGTCCGTGCGGGTCTACGCCGGTCACCTGAATGGACACTATGATCGACATGAGGGAACGATCAATGACCGTACGTGAGCAACATGTCACCAACAGGCCCCCGGACCGGATGGCTTGTTGACAGTTTTTGTCACGGTGGGGCGCGGTGACGACTGACGGCACGAACGCGGCGAACTCCGGCACCGAGCCGCCGGAGCGGCCCTTCTCGCTCGTCATCGGCGTGACGTCGTCCCCGGCCGAACGGCTGCGGCTGACCGAGCTGCTCGACGGCGTCGCGCCACTGTTGATGGTCGCCGATCTGGACGAGCTGCGCGAGTTGATCACAGCGGACGCGCCGGACCCGGCCGGCGCGCCGGGTCCGCCCGTACCCGAGCCGAAGCCCGCGCCGGACGGCGCGCTGGTGATCGACGCAGCGCGCTCCACCGCCCGGTGGGGCGACCGCGAGACCGCCCTGACCCGGCTGGAGCGCGACCTGCTGACCTGCCTGACCGCCGAGCCGGTACGGGTGTGGAGCTACGCCGAGCTGCACCGGGCGGTCTGGCGCGACGCGCCGACGCACGGCCGGGCCGACGTGCAGTCCCTGGTGAAGCGGTTGCGACGCAAGCTCGACGAGCTGGGCACCGGCGTCACCATCGCGGCGGTACGCGGTGTCGGCCTGCGGCTCACCGACCACCGCCACCCCCGGGTGCGGGGCGACTGAACGCCGCGGCGGCCGGACGGCGGAACCCGTGGTCCGATCGGAGGAGCGGGCCTGCCGGTGTGGCCGGAATTGATGGCGACCGGTCGATTACCGGTGCGGCACGTATCGCGAAATGTCTTTGCCTCCTACGGTGGCGTCCGGCACGCGGACGGAGGGACCCGGGAATCACCCGAGGGGGGCCGTCCCGGCGGACAGGGAGAGTCATCTCGATGCGAGTTTGGAGTCGCGCGGTGGCGGTCATCGCCGCCGGCGCGGTCGTGGTGGTGGGCGTACCGGCGCTCGCCGGCACCGTCGTCGTGCGGGACGCCGGCGCGGCCGGCCGGACCGGCGCCCAGGCGACCGGGAGCAGCGCCGCGCTCGGCGCCGCGCGTACCACCGCCACCCGGGCGCTGGTCACCCCCGGGGACACCCGGCTGATGCCGACCACGCCCCGCACCGACACGCCGCGGATCACCAACGGCGAGATCACCGACATCGAGGTGATCGGCAACCGGGTCTTCATCGCCGGCACGTTCACCTCGATCGCGAACGTCGGCGGGTCCGCGATCGCGCAGAAGTCCCTGGCGTCGTACAACCTGGACACCGGCAAGGTGGACACCGCGTTCAAGCCGGTCATCGACGGGGCGGTCACCGCGGTGGAGGCGTCACCGGACGGCTCGTCGCTCTACATCGCCGGCACGTTCAACACGATCAACGGCGTCACGAAGCGCAAGATCGCCCGGCTGAACCCGACCACCGGCGCGCCGATCGCCGCGTTCACCGCCACCGCCAACGCGCGGGCCACCGCGCTCGCGGTGAGCGGCAACGCGGTCTACGTCGGCGGTCAGTTCGCGACCGTCAACGGGGTCAGCCGCAGCGGCCTGGCCGCCCTCAACCCCACCACGGGCGCCGTCGACACCGGCTTCAACCTGCCGCTCACCGGCGGCATCGGCGTCGGCGGCATGCTCACCGTGCAGCAGCTCAAGCTCACCCACGACCGCAGCAAGCTGCTCGTCGTGCACACCGGCCGCCAGATCGCCGGCCAGGACCGCTACGGCGTGGCCCTGATCGGTACGGCCAGCAAGGCGCTGCTGCCCTGGCGTACCCGGCTGTGGGAGGACAACCTCTCCTTCGTCGGCGGCATCCAGCGCGTCTTCGCCGGTGACATCGCGCCGGACGACTCGTACTTCGTGGTCACCAGCGGCTCCGGCGGCGACCGGCCGCCGATCAACGACACCGCCATCGCGTACCCGCTGACCGGGAACGACCACGTCGAGCCGCTCTGGATCTCCCGGCACTTCGACAGCATCTACTCGGTCGCGATCACCGACACCGCCGTCTACGTCGGCGGGCACTTCAGCTGGCAGGAGTCGCCCACGTCGAACGTGCCGTGGCCCGGCCTGGACAACGTCGGCTACGGCACCGGCCAGGGGCTCAGCGGCTACGGCCTCGGCGACCAGGTGGTCCGCCGCGACCACCTCGGCGCGCTGGACCCGCTCACCGGCACCGCGCTGGAGTGGAACCCCGGCTCCAACTCGTACGAGGGCGAGAAGGCGATGATCGCCACCTCGCGCGGCCTGCTCGTCGGCGGTGACGGCAACGTCAAGGGCGGCAAGACCACCGGCCGGGTGGCCTTCTTCGACCTCTCCAAGGAGCCCGCGCCCGCGCCGCTGGACACCACAGTCACCGCGCCGATCGAGGGCGCGGTGAAGCCGGCCGGCGAGGAGTTCACCATCAGCGGCCAGGCGCTCGCCCCGGCCGGAGTGGCCCGCGTCCAGCTGGAGATCCAGGACCGCAACAGTGGCAAGTACCTCCAGGCCGACATGACCACCTGGGGCGCGTTCAAGGCGATCAACACGACGCTCGCCGCGCCGAACGCCACCTCCACCACGTGGAGCCTGCCGGTGACGCTGCCGGCCGGCGTCTACCAGTTGCAGGCCAAGACGTTCGACCGCAACGGTGCCGGCGACACCACAAAGGCGGTCAAGAAGATCGAGACGTTCCGCTTCGACGACCTGCCGCCGTCGACCCGGATCAGCTCACCGTCGGCCGGCCTGCTCGCCACGCAGACGTTCGTGGCCTCCGGCACCGCCACCGACGACAAGGGTGTCAACTCGCTGATCTACTCGTTCCGCACGCCGGACAACAGGTACCTGCAGGACGATGGCACCGTCGCCGCCGTCTACAACACGTTCCGCGGCGAGCCGGACGTGATCGGCGCGACGTCCACCACCTGGCAGTACGAGGTCACGCTGCCCACCGAGGGGCAGTGGAAGATGACCGCCACCGCCGTCGACACCACCGGGCAGAGCGACCTGCGCGGCGACACCCGCGACTGGACCGTCTCCGCCAACGGCGTACCGCCGACAGTGGCGATCACCTCGCCGGTGGCGATGACCCCGCCGGGCAACCCGGCGCCGCTCACCGTCGCGCCCGGCGGCACGATCACGTTCGCCGGTACGGCGAACGACGACGACGCGCTCAAGTCGGTGGAGATCTACCTGCGCAACAACACCACCCGCGAGGCGCTGGCCAGCGACGGCACGTGGGGCGCCGACTCGGTCGCCGGCTACCATCGGATCTCCCCGGCCAACCTCGACGCCGCGACGTTCGACTGGTCGTTCACCACCGTGCCGCTGACCCCGGGCGTCTACGACTTCCGGGTACGCGCCACCGACAAGCTCGGCCTGACCACCTCCAGCAACAACATGGGCCGGCTCACCGTCACCGCTCAGGTGCCCGGCGACGCCTTCCCCAACGGGTTGCTCAGCTTCACCGGCACCAACCAGGACATCGACCAGCTGCACCTGGACCTGGCCGGCACCGCCACCGACGACAAGGGGGTACGGGCGGTCCGGATCGCGCTGCGCGACCTGGACACCGGCCGGTACGTGCAGCCAAACGGCACCATGGCCGCCGCGTTCGCCACTGTCGACGCGACGCTCGCCTCGCCCGGCGCGACCAGCACCGCGTTCACGCTCTCGATCGACCTGCCCACCCGGGGCACGTACAGCGTCGAGGCGTGGGCCGTGGACACCGCCGGCCAGCAGGACAACTCGACAAGCGGCGCGACCGCCCGCTACCTGGTCTACCCGGGTGACACCGACCCGACGCTGGAGCCGAGCATCACGCCGGTCGAGGGACAGGCGTACACCGGCGGCCGGATCGTGATCACCGGCCGGGCCGTGGACGACGGCGGGATGCAGAAGGTCGAGGTGCAGATCGGCAACAGCGCCGGGCAGGGCATGAACTCGGCCGGCACGTTCGGCCGGGCGGGCGCGCCGAGCAGTTGGCCGTGGATCGCCACGTTCCTCACCAGCCCGGGCTCGCCGGGGTCGAACTTCGCGTACACGTCGCCGGTGATCCCGGCCGGCACGTACACGGTGACGATCCGCGGCATGGACAACCGGGGGCAGTACCAGCAGCCGCCTCGTACCGTCACGGTGACCGTCACCGACTGACCGGACGGCCTCGCGGGCCGGTCCGCGCCGGGTCTCCCGGCGCCGGGCCGGCCCGTGCCCGTTCTCAGGGCTGGATCAGGCACATCCCGGCGACGGCCGGCCGGTCCATGGTGGCCAGCGCGTCCGGCGCGGCGTCCAGGTCGATGGTGCGGGTGACCAGGTCGGCCGGGCGCAGCACCCCGGCGGTGACCAGCCGCAGCATCTCCGGGTACGCGTGGGCCGGCATGCCGTGGCTGCCGAGCAGCTCCAGCTCGTACGCGATCACCAGGTCCATCGGCAGCGCCGGGCGTCCCTGCGCGGCGGGCAGCAGCCCGACCTGCACGTGCCGGCCGCGCCGGCGCAGGCCCTCGATCGACGCCACGCAGGTGGCGTGAGCGCCCAGCGCGTCCAGCGACAGGTGCGCGCCCCCGCCGGTGGCCTCCCGGATCGCGGCGGCCACCTCGGCGGGACCGCCCAGCGTGCTCGCGTCCACGCAGACAGCGGCGCCGCTGCGGCGGGCCAGTTCCAGCGCGCCGGGCGACACGTCCACCGCCACCACCCGCGCCCCGCTCGCCGCCGCGATCATCACGGCGGACAGGCCGACGCCGCCGCAGCCGTGCACCGCCACCCACTCACCGGCGGCCACCCGGCCCTGCGCGATCACGGCCCGGAACGCGGTGGCGAACCGGCAGCCGAGCGCGGCGGCGGCCGCCTCGTCCAGCTCGTCCGGCAGCCGGACCAGGTTCACGTCGGCGTGCCGTACCGCGACCAGCTCGGCGAACGAGCCCCAGCCGGTGAAGCCCGGCTGGGTCTGCCGCTCGCAGACCTGCTGGTCGCCCGCGAGACACGACGGGCACCGCCCGCACGCGCAGACGAACGGCGCGGTGACCCGGTCGCCGGGCCGCCAGCCGCGTACGTCCGCGCCGGCCGCCACGACGACGCCGGCGAACTCGTGCCCCGGCACGTGCGGCAGACGGATGTCCGGGTCGTGGCCCTGCCAGCCGTGCCAGTCGCTGCGGCACAACCCGGTAGCGCCGACTCGGACGACCACCCCGTCCGCCGCCGGCGCCGGATCATCCACCCGGCAAACCTCCGGCCGCACCCCGAACCGCTCAAACACCACAGCACGCATGCCCCCGATCCTCACACCCCCACCCCGCGCCCCCTCCCGCCCCCTCCCCGCTCCCGCGATCTTGCACTTGCGGGCCGGTAGATGTCCTGAATGCCCCATCTGACCGGGCGGAAAGTGCAAGATCGCCGGCGAGGGCCGGTGCCAGCCTCGCCTGCCCGTCCCAGGCGCGTCGGGTCTCCCATGACCCGAGATCCGTGGTCCGTATCCCGGGAGCAGTCGTAGATCTTGGTACGAGAGCGCCCCCATGGGGGCCGTTTCGTACCAAGATCTACGGGTGGCTCGGGGCGCCGAGGCGAGGGAGGGCGCGCGGGGCGGCTCGAGTCGGCGAACCAGGGAGCTCGGGGCGGGATGGGCTCTCACGCCCGGCCCCTCCCTTCCCGGTGATCAAGGAGTTTGTGTCCTTGTCGGGGCGGTGCCAGTCCGCAAACTCCTTGATCAACGCGCAAGACGCGGGGGAGGGAGCGGGCGGGTGGGGTTACAGGCGGTGGCCCTGGGGGTCTCGGGCGGTGATGCCGTCCAGGCGGGTTCCCGGAGTCAGGGTCTTCGGGTCGAACCAGAAGATCACCACCTGGGGGTCCTCGCTCCACCTGGCCAGCTTCGCGTCGACCTGCCGGCCGTCGACTGTCCCGACGATGCGGGCCGCCGGCCCGACGAAGTAGCCGAACGTCGGTATCGACGTGTCGGTGGGCGCCCGCTGCTGGTCGTACCCGATCTCGTGGAACCCGGCCCGGCGGTCGCTGCCGGACACGTCGTTGAGCAGGAAGTCGGAGGTCAGGTGGCCGTCCGGCGCGCGGCGGCCGGCGACCAGGCCGATCGTCACACGCGGCAGTTCCGGCACGTCGATCGGGACCATGAAGAACACGCGCGCCTCGGCGCCGTACCGGATGCCGCTGTCCACGACGGTCCCGAGCGGCTGTAGCGGCGACTGGGTCGGGGCCGGCGCGGCCGTCGGCGTGGGCGCTGGAGGGCCGGCGGACGCGGTGG